>NZ_JAMQML010000009.1:0-202952 GCF_030068685.1 Nitratireductor sp. GZWM139
GTCGAGACCGGCTTCCTTCGCCAGACGGCGGGCAAGCGGAGAAGCGCGGACGCCGGAGGATGCCTCCGCAGTCGCTGCCGGAGCAGCGGCGACGGGTGCGGCGGCCTCAACGGGGGCCGGCGCTTCCGCCTTTGCGGGCGCTTCGGCTGCGGCTTCGGCAGGCGCAGAAACCGGCGCATCGGCCACGGCCTCGCCTTCTTCATAGATCCACGCCACAACCTGACCGACCGGAATGTCGATGCCTTCCTTGCCGGTGATGTTGCGCACGATGCCGGCGGCAGGAGAATCGATCTCCATGGCCGCCTTGTCGGTCTCGATCTCGAACAGAAGATCGCCCTTCTTCACGGTCGCACCTTCCTCGACAAGCCAGGAAGAAATGCGGCCGGTCGACATGTCCATGTCGACCTTGGGCAGGATGACTTCAACAGCCATGTCAGCGCGCTCCCGTAACCAGATCGCGGGCCGCCTTGACGATGCCGTCGACCTGCGGAACCGTCGCCTTTTCCAGCTCCGGATTGTAGGGGATCGGCGTTTCCGCGCCGCCCAGACGGACGACCGGTGCGTCGAGATAATCGAAGGCCTCGCTCTCGGCGATCATCGCCGAAATCTCTGCGCCGACGCCGAGCGTCTTAACGCCCTCATAGACGCACATCAGGCGGGACGTCTTGCACACGCTGTCGATGATCGTCTGGCGATCCATCGGGCGGATGCTGCGCAGGTCGATGACCTCGACGTCGATGCCTTCTTCGGCAAGCTGCTTTGCAGCGTCCAGCGACTTGTGCACCATGATCGACGTGGCGACGATGGTGAGATCAGCGCCCTCGCGACGAACGGCAGCCTTGCCGATCGGCACGGTGTAATAGCCTTCCGGCACTTCGCCCTTCATCTTGTAGAGGAGCTTGTGCTCGTAGATCATCACCGGATCGGGATCCTCGATGGCCGCAAGCAGCATGCCCTTCACATCGTGCGGGGTGGACGGCTGGATGACCTTCAGGCCGGGCACATGGCCGAGCCACGCTTCGAGGCTCTGGCTGTGCTGCGCAGCAGCGCCCGTGCCGGAACCGGCCGGGAAGCGCATGACGACCGGCACCGAAACGGCGCCGCCCAGCATGTAGCGCATCTTGGCGGCCTGGTTGACGATCTGCTCCATGGCGAGCGTCGCGAAATCGGAGAACTGGAACTCGAAGATCGGACGCATGCCGGTCACGGCTGCACCGACTGCGACGCCAGCGCCGCCCAGCTCCGAGATCGGCGTGTCCATCACGCGCTCGGGGCCGAAGCGTTCCACCAGATCGCCGGTGACCTGGAATGCGCCACCATAGACGCCGATGTCCTCGCCCATGAGGAACACGCGCTCATCGCGCTCCATGGCAATGGCCATGGCTTCCTGGATGGCCTGCGCGTAGCTCAGTTCACGCGTGGCTGTCTCGACTTGCGCGTCCATCAGGCCTGCTCCGTGTAGACGTATTTCTCAAGATTGGCGACTTCGGGCATCGGGCTTTCCTTGGCGAACTCGATGCCTGCTTCGATTTCCTTGCGGACCCCTTCGCGGATCGCTTCGATCCCGGCGGCGTCGATGACGCCGAACTCGACGAGTTCTGCCTCGAACGCCTCGATGGGATCACGCTCGGTCATCCACTCCTCGATCTCTTCCTTGGTGCGGTAGCGATTGCGGTCGCTCTTGGAGTGGCCGCGATAGCGATAGGTCTTGCACTCGATGAGCGTCGGTCCCTCGCCATTGCGTGCGCGCTCGGTCGCCTCGTGCATGGCCTCGGCCACATCCGACACGACATTGCCATTCACGATCACGCCCGGCATCGCATAGGCGGCGGCGCGGTCGGCAATGTTAGGCACCGCCGTCGCGCGGGCAACGGAGGTGGACATGCCGTAGCCATTGTTCTCGCAGACGAAGACGACCGGGAGCTTCCAGATGGCGGCCATGTTGAGCGCCTCGTGGAACGCGCCCTCATTGTTTGCGCCGTCGCCGAAGAAGCAGACAACGACATTGCCGGTCTTCATCTTCTTGGCGGTCAGGGCAGCGCCAACGGCGATCGGGAGACCGCCGCCGACAATGCCGTTTGCGCCGAGATTGCCCGTCGACACATCGGCGATGTGCATGGAGCCGCCACGGCCACGGCAATAGCCGGTGGTCTTGCCGAAGAACTCGGCGAACATGCGCGAGACATCCGCACCCTTGGCGATGCAGTGGCCGTGGCCACGGTGCGTGGAGGTGATCTGGTCTTCATCAGAAAGGCCGAGGCAGATGCCGACAGCGCTTGCTTCCTGTCCGATGGACAGATGCATCGTGCCGTGGATCAGGCCACGCATGTAGCTTTCTTCTGCGCCTTCCTCGAACTGGCGGATCAGATACATCTTGCGCAGTGCATCGCGCAGCTTTTCCTGATCGAACTGCCTGTAGATGAAAGGCTGGTTGGCGCCATCGGTTTTCGAGGCGCTCTTTTTGGCCGTGGCCGACATTTTTACGCTCCTGTCTAGAGCATCGGACCGAAAAGCGGGAACCGGCTTCCGGTCCGATGTTCCATCAATAAATCAGATCGTCCGTGTGCGCCCGAACGGGCGCATGGCGATCTAGCCGTAAACGAGCTTGTCCTGACGCGCGCGCAGCTCGGCGATCTTGGAACCGGCCGGCGGGGCAGCGTTGTCGGACGTGATCAGTTCACCCTTCTTGATGGGCTTGGTGACCGTGCCGCCCTGAAGCAGACCGCAGGGGATGGCTTTGGAGGCGCGGGCCTCGGGCACCGTCATGATCCATGCGCGGTAGCAATATTCACCGATTGCATCGAGCGTCTCACCCGGCTGCATGTCCTTCTTGGCGACGGCGCAGACTTCCGCAACCGGCTTGTCCAGCGGCACCATGTCCGGCTTGCCGTAGAGAACGACGCGGGCGCAGGTGAGCGGCACTTCAAGCGAGGTGAGGTGATAGGGACGGTGGAAGGTGAAGTAAGGGCCCTTGCCCATCTTCAGGTCTTCCATGCGCTCCGAAATGCGCGGATGCGACATGTCGGCGACAACGAAGACGCCGGGCGCCACGCCCTTGCCGATGGAGTAATCCACCACGCCAACGCGCGACAGCACACCGCCATCCTTTTCCGGCACCAGTACGGAGGACAGCTCGTCCAGCGTCGCCTTGGGGCCATGCATGCCCGGCTTGTCCGGCACGAGACCGGTGGCGTTGGCGATGGCCGCCATCTCGACCATGGTCTTGGAACCATCGACGAACTCGACCAGCATGCGCACATTCATGTTTCGGCGCGCTGCTTCCTCGGCATAGTCGTCCGGGATCGCATCGATGTTGAGCGGGTTGTTCTTGCCCTTGCCGGCGGCGACGATGGGATGCCCCATGGCCGAAACGAACTCGATCAGCTCCATGCAGGAGGACGGCTCGTCGCCAGCGCCCAGCGAATAGGTAACGCCCAGGCGGTCGGCTTCGCTCTTCAGATAAGCGCCGATGGTGACATCAGCCTCGACATTCATCATGACGAGGTGCTTGCCGTGCTCCATGGCCCGGAGGCCGATTTCAGCACCGACAGCGGGAACACCGGTCGCGTCGATCACGACGTCGATGAGATCGTTCTCGAGAAGCAGATCGGCATTGTTGGTGACGGCAACTTTGCCGGCTTCCATCGCCGCGGTCATTGCGGATTGCGTGTCCGCTTCCTTGGCGTGCCCTTCTTCCTGATAAGCGATATCCACGGCGCGGCTTGCCGCAGGCAGGTTCAGCTCCGAAATGGCGCCGATTTCAATGCCGGGCATATGTGCGACGCGGGTGACGATATCGGTACCCATTTCGCCCGACCCCACAAGGCCGATACGGATCGGCTTGCCGGATTTGGCCCGATCCTCGAGATCCCGGGCAAGGCCGGTAAGCGCAACGTTGGCAGACATTTCTGACCACTCTCCCAGATGGCGTTTCCTCAGATTGAGGCTTATTGAACATATGTTTAGGTGTCAATACGAATGTCCATGAGCGCAGCAACAACGCCCTGCTCTCCCCAGAACCGTCAGCAGCAAAAGCCCGCACAGCAGACATGACGCCAGGGAAAGAGAAAATCGTAACATTCCAGCTTTTGTGAACGCTCTGTTTCAGTTTTCCGATCTGAACGAACGCAAATGGGCTCCCTAAATGAAGAACCAGCCAGGGAAGACGCCTCGGCTTCGAAGTAATAACACACTTCCCTGACGGAAATGTGAAACGCTTGTTGATAGCTAACTGGAGTACCGAAAATGAAAACTGCTCTCTCCGCTCTCGTTATTTCCACCTTTATTGCAGCTCCGGCATTTGCCATTGAGCCGATCAAGGGAAGCATCACCTATGACGGTCCTTCTCAGTCGACGCTGAGCAAAACGCCGGTCGGTTCTGTTCTTCAGCACCAGTTCAACGCGAACGGCAATGAATATCGCGAGATCTATGTTGTCGGTGACGACGGCCGCCCGGTCCTCGTAAATCGTACGATCGTAGACAACAGCTAATGTTCAAATGAACATTGCAAGAAAGGCCCGGACATCGATCCGGGCCTTCTCTGCATCAGGGGGAACTCTACTTCGAAACGCGATTACCTGTTTCGCAATACAACACAGGGCAGCCCGCCACTGCGAAAACGGCGACAGACACGCACTGCATCCGGCCGGCTGTCAGCGCCGATGCGGACCGCATAGATGCCGCGCCATCCGCGCGGCGAGCGCACCCGGGTAATGACCGGCTCGTAATCCTTCAGAAGCGCTGCATGCCGGCGCAGAACCATCTGCCAAAGCCTTATCGCCACATCGCGGCGAAAATGCCCCGCCACCTGCACGCCCCAGGGCTGGGTGTGAACACTGGCCATCGCCATGACGGCGCGGGCGGAGACAGGCAGAGCAAGACAGGCCTCATCGAACGGCTTGTCGGGATGCAATGGCTGAACCTTTGCAGCGCGCGTGCGCTCGGAGAACGTATCGACCGGCTCTCCCAGGATCGCCATGACGTAATTCTCGGTTTCGAGCGGCAGGAAGCCGCCCTTCGAGAGCCAGCGTGAGACACGCCCCTCTCCCGCATTGTAAGCGGCAGCAGCGAGACCAAGATTGCCGTACTTCTCTTTCAGCTCCGCCAGATAGGCAGCCGAGGCCGGTATCGCCTTTTCAATATCAAATGCATCGTCGAGCCCGCGCATCGCCGCCGTGCCCGGCATGAACTGCGCCACGCCCTCCGCCCCCTTGGGGCTGACGGCATTGGGATTGAAGCGGCTTTCCTTCCAGAGGAGGCGGGCAAGGAAAGCGGGCTCCATGCGGTTGTCCCGCGCCTCAGCCTCCACGATCCGGCAGATGGAGGCGATGAGCGTCGCCTTCTCCGTTTCATCCTTCTTCTGGTCGCCCTGTTCTGCGTGAACGGAAGAAAGGCCCGACAGAAGCATGACGAGCATGGCAATATGCAAGATCAGCCAGCGGGAACGGACATGCTGCATCGGGCACCCTTTCGCTCTGGCCGAAGCGTAGGGCCAGCCCCGACGACAGGCAAGCCGCAGGAGAGAAGCCGCAATGGCAAAGAGCCGTTTGCCGCATCAAAAAGCCGTCGATCAATCCGCAGGAGGCATGGTGGAGCTGAGGGGAATCGAACCCCTGACCTCGTCATTGCGAACGACGCGCTCTCCCATCTGAGCTACAGCCCCGTTCCACCGATTGCACGCATTTAGGTATGCGGAAGCGGGCCTGTCAAGAAGTGCGCGCGCAAGAAGAGAGTGCATGGAAACTGCACCCTGCGCCGTGCAAAAATTCCCTCCAGACTTGCCGCATCCACCGCCAATGGCTACATGTCGCAAAATTGCCGGCATGCAATGCAGGAACCGCCTGTGCGTGCCGCGCTTAACACGGCCCAGGAGACCGGCATGCTCGCGCTTATCCAGACCATCATCATGGCGCTCGACATCTATTGGTGGCTGATCATCGCCTCCGCCATCTTTTCCTGGCTGTATGCCTTTAACGTGGTCAACCCGCGCAACCAGTTCGTCGGGTCCATCGGCAACTTTCTCTACCGCGTGACGGAGCCGGCGCTGCGCCCCATCCGCAAGGTCCTTCCGGACCTCGGCGGCATCGACATTTCGCCGATCATCCTGCTTCTGGCGCTGTTCTTCATTCGCCAGTTCATCCTGACCACCGTCGCCCCCGCGCTTCTCTGATCCATGTCGGAACTGCCCGCCTTCTGCCGACAGGCCGATGACGGGCTGGTGCTGTTTGTGCGCCTGACGCCGAAATCGTCGCGCGACGCCATTGAAGGCCCGGCGGAAACGGCGGATGGTCGCTGCCATCTGAAAGCGCGGGTGCGCGCCGTGCCGGAAAACGGCAAGGCCAATGCCGCGCTTGAAAAACTGCTCGCCAAGCAGCTTCGCGTGCCCGCAGGCAGCGTTTCGGTGACCGGCGGAAGCACTTCGCGCCTCAAGACCGTGACAGTGGCGAACGCCGACAAGGACGTGCTCGACCGGCTCTCAGGCTTCGCTGCAGAAAAATAAGGCTCCCCTGTCGAAACAGGCTATGCTCCGCCCCCAAGGGGGATGAGGGGTTATGAAGAGGAGCCTGCCCATGAGAATGGCACTGACCAGACTTGCGATAGCGGGACTTGCGATGGCGGCGATGGCCGGCACGGCGCGAGCGGTCGACATTGAAAGCGCATATACAGAGCTGAACACCGAAAAGAACTGCGCACCCTTTGCCGCGCCGGGCGGCGACGAACCGGGCGACTGGGTCAACCTCGTATGCTCAGGCTGGAAAGGCTATCCCGTTCTTGTCTACTACAGCGATGCACGGGAATCGCTGTTCTATGGCTTCCCGCCGGCCGGCGATCTGGCACCTGAGTGGGAAAGCTTCTCCGCGTTCAATTCCACCGGCCCCACCATCGAATGGCGCATCATGAAGGATGGCGACCGCGAATGGCCCGTCGCGACGATCCATCGCTGGTTCGTGGATGACGATTTCGGCGACAAGATCGAGGTGCTTGTGGTGGAAAAGGTCGGGCAGCTTCTGGAACGGCAGGGCTGTGTCGTTGGCTATGTGGTTGCGACAGGCAACGAAAACGCCAATGAAAAAGCCCGCCGCATTGCTGATCGGCAGGCCTATGACTTTGCTTGCGGGGCCGACCAGCCGGTGGTTGACGCGGGTGAGGTGCCAGCCCCGATGAGCGCGGGTGGCGGCGGCTAGAACACGGGACCGAAAACTGAAATCCGGCTTTCGGTCCGATGTTCAGGTGAAGGTCTGGATCGCCCGTGGTGCGCCCTGATGAAGGCAGGCCGATCCAGACGCCGCCAGCGCCATGCTTACTTGCTGGTCTTGGCCCGCTCGATGGCCTCGACGATCAGCCTGCGCGCTTCGCCGGCATCCAGCCAATCGCCGATCTTGACCCACTTGCCGGGCTCGAGATCCTTGTAGTGTTCGAAGAAGTGCTGAATCTGCTGGAGGGTGATCTCGGGCAGGTCCTTGTAGTTGTGCACGTTCTCGTAGCGGCGCGTCAGGTGAGCCGACGGCACGGCGATGATCTTCTCGTCCTGTCCGGAATTGTCTTCCATGACGAGAACGCCGATCGGGCGCACATTGATGACGCAGCCGGGAATGAGCTGGCGCGTGTTGCAGACCAGAACGTCGATGGGGTCGCCGTCATCCGACAGGGTGTGCGGCACGAAGCCGTAATTGCCCGGATAGGTCATCGGCGTGTAGAGGAAGCGGTCGACGACCAGCGTTCCCGAATTCTTGTCCATCTCGTATTTGATCGGCTGACCGCCGACCGGGACCTCGATGATGACGTTCACGTCTTCCGGCGGATTATCACCGGTGGAGATGGCGTCTATGCGCATGGAGAAGCAACCTTTGTTCTGGCAGGTGATGGCTGCCGGAGACCGGCGCGGCGACCGATAAGGTCCGCCGGACGAGGCAACCCGGAAATGGATGGCTGCCGCTTTATCGCGTCACAGGCCGCATGGCAATGCAGCGAATGGTGCAGTGCGAAATTTTGATGGTGCGCGCGGACCGGAAAGACATGCGCAGCAGGGTCGAAGCTCAGTCCCAGACGAAGGCCAGCTTGCGCAGCGCCCGGCTGTGAAACACCTCGACGCCCTCGGCAATGTCGCGCCCGCCGGCGCCGGCATAGAACGCCAGCGCTGCCTCATTGTCTTCCAGAGCCCACACGACAAGACCGTTCAGACCATGGGCCGACAGCATGTCGCGCGCGGCCTGGAAGAGCCGCGTGCCAAGACCGACGCCCTGATATTCAGGCCGCAGGTAGAGCTCGTAGATCTCGCCTTCCTGCGTCAGCTCACGGGCGCGGTTGCGCCCGAGCGTTGCGTAGCCGGCAATCTCTCCGCCGATTTCGATGACGAGAACGGTGGCGGACCGACGAATCGCATTGGCCCACCAGCGCGGACCACGACGACCGATCATGCGCCCCAGCGCCTGATAGGGGATGATGCCGGTATAGGCCCCGCGCCACGCGCTATCGTGGACTGCGGCCACCGCCTCGGCGTCTTCCGGCTCTGCTCGTCTGATGTCGACCGTCAGCGTGTTCATAGTTTCTTAACCATAGCTGCGTCGGGTCGACATGCGCAAGCATTAGAGCGCTCATCTTTGCGGTCGCGCACAGGCAGCCGAAAGCGCTCAGATTTCCGTCAAACGGTCTTCGATTTCATTGGGATTAAGCCGGCCGGCGGGGAAATGCTGTGCAAGCACCTCTCCGGCGTAGCCAACGGTTTCGACAAACCCGTCGGCCAGCGTGCCGCGGCGCGCGTGCTCCAGCATCATGGCGACGCCCTCGTTCCAGACACGCTGTTCGACACAGGCGTCGATCTCGCGGTCAGCCACGATTTCCACGTAGCGTTCCGCCAGCGAAACGAAAATCAGAACGCCGGTCCGCCCCTCGGTCACATGGATGTTGTGGGCGAAAAACTGGTTCTGCGCTTTCTCGTGGGCGCGCCGGTATTTCAGCGCCTTGGGCACAAGCGCTACGCGCAGCCCCCGAAAAGCGATCAGAAGAGCGCCGGCCGCGGCAAATGCCGCGAGCTGCGCAGCGGCGAAAACCACGGGATCGACGGAAATCCACCAATGCCTGAGCGCCAGCGCCAGAAACGGCCCGAGAATGAGGATTGCCAGCGCGACGATGAGGCCGGCGGGATAGAGGTAGGGATCGCTGGAACGCGCGAGCACGCAGTAGATTTCGCCCGCAGTGCTGCGCTCGGCGTCACGGATCGCCTTTGCGATGCGGGCATGTTCTTCGTCCGTCAGTGTCCTGATCTTTCGCAACATCCTACCAGCTCCCCGAAGCACCGCCGCCGCCGGACGAACCGCCGCCGCCGGAAAAGCCCCCGCCACTGCTGCCGCCGGAAGACCATCCGCCGGAGGAGCTGCGTCCGGAGCGCCCGCTGGACTTCTTGTAATTCACCTTCATGCCGAGCCACTCATACTGGCCCGGCCCGATCTTGCGCCCGAAGATGGGCGGCAGAAGCGCCATGGCGAAACCGCCGAAGAAGAAGGTGCCCCAGACGATGAAGAACAGGATCGTCGGCCAGGGAATGCTGTCATCTTGCTGCTGGCTGCGCCGGGCGCGGGCCTCGAGCTCCGCCGCATTGCCCTCCAGCACCATGATGATGTCATCCACCGCGCCATCGATGCCGGCGTCGTAATCGCCAGCGCGGAAGGCCGGCACCATGGTGTTTTCGATGATGAGTTTGGAGTGCAGGTCGGTCAGCGTGCCTTCGAGACCATAGCCGACCTCGATCCGCATCTTGCGGTCATCGAGCGCGACCAGAAGCAGGACGCCATTGTCCTCACCCGCCTGCCCCAGCCCCCATGCGCGGAAGAGACGGTTGGCGAATGGCTCCAGCGCCTCGCCATCGAGGCTGCGAATGGTGGCGACGACGATCTGGTCGGAAGATTTCTGCTCGAAGGCTTCGAGTTTTCCGGTCAGGCGTGCCGTGGTTTCCGCATTGAGGATGCCGGCGTTATCGACCACCCGCCCGGTGAGCCGGGGCAGTTCCGCAGCGGCCAGCGCCGATGCCAGAAACAGAGCGACAAGGCCGGCCGCAAGGGCAAGCCAAAGGCGCTGGCGATCACGTGCGGCGGGAAACCGCCGGACTGCCTCCCCCATCGATCAGTCTCCGTCAGCCGCCGCTGTTCGTGCCGAAATTGACCGACGGCGCATCCATCTGCTCCTGCGAGATGGTGAAGGTCTCATAAGGCTCGTTGCCCGTGAACCAGAACATCGCCCACAGCATGGAGGGCAGCGTCTTCAGCGACGTGTTGTAGAGGCGAACCGCCTCGATATAGTCGCGCCGGGCGACGGCGATGCGGTTTTCCGTGCCCTCAAGCTGGGCCTGCAGCGCCAGAAAGTTCTGGCTCGCCTTCAGATCCGGATAGTTCTCGACGACGGCCAGAAGGCGCGACAGCGCGCCGGTCAGGCCGGCCTGGCTCTCCTGAAACGCCTTGAAGGCTTCCGGGTCGGTGAGCATGTCCGTCGACACCTGAACCTGGGTGGCCTTTGCGCGGGCCTCGACGACGCCTTCCAGAACCTCGCGCTCGTGGGAGGCATAGCCCTTCACCGTTTCGACCAGATTCGGGATGAGGTCGGCGCGGCGCTGATACTGGTTCAGCACTTCGCTCCAGGCGGCCTTGGCCTGTTCCTCACGGGTGGGGATGGTGTTGAACCCGCAGGCAGAAAGCAGCGGCAACATCACGAAGAGCGCCAGAAGAGAAAGAAGGCCGCGCTGAGAGACAGCGGCGAGCGGCTTGGCAATCGGCATGAAGGAGCGCCTCCGAAACATTGGTTCTGGGAACATTAGAGCATCGGACCGAAAAGTGGAAACCGGTTTTCGGTTATTCCGATGCTCCATCAATCGCTTAGATCGTCCTTTGTGCGCCGGAATGGGCGCACGGCGATCTAGAACATGGGCCACTGACAGGAAACCAATTCCGATCAGGCTGCCCATGCTGTACGGTTATCGCAAATCCACTGCAACGGGTTTTCAGATGGGGTCGGGAAACAAACAGGATCAGGAAGCCGAAGCGGAGTCGCGCCGGATTCTCGACCGGGTTGGCCGAGAGAGCGAAGGCAGCTCCATGATGACGCGCGTGCGCGATCACGTGGCGGCTACCGATGCAGAGCAGAACGACCCGATTGAACTCTGGGGCACCCGCATCGGCAGGGCCATCGCCGTGACCACGCTGACGGCCCTGATCCTCTGGCTCCTCCTCTACGTCTTCGGCATAATCGGCGGATAACGGACAGCATGACCAATCAGGACAACCGGGGCGAGGCGCGCGCCGTTATCGTCATTTCAAGCCATGTGGCGCGCGGCAGCGTTGGCAACAGGGCGGCCGTTTTCACGCTTGAAGCGCTGGGCTTTCCGGTCTGGGCGGTGCCGACGGTCATTCTGCCCTGGCACCCCGGCCACGGGCCGGCGACGCGCATTGTGCCGGAGGCAGATGAGTTTGCACGCTTCATTCACGATCTGGAAAACGCCCCCTGGCTGGGTGAAGTGTCGGCCGTGCTGACAGGCTATCTGGGCGGGCCGGAACAGGCGACGGCGATTGCCGGGCTGGTGAAAACCCTGAAGGCACATAACCCGCAGGCGCGCTATGTCTGCGACCCCGTTCTGGGCGACAAGGGCGGACTTTACGTGCCGGAGGCGACGGCAACGGCGATCCGTGATCAGCTGCTGCCACTGGCCGACATCACCACGCCGAACCGCTATGAGCTGGCGTGGCTGACGGGGATGGAGATTTCCGGCACGGAAAGCGCCATTCGCGCGGCGCGGCAGGCCCCGCCGGCGGATGTGATGGTGACGTCAGCGCCGGCCAGCAGCCCCGACCGGCTCGCCAATCTTCTGGTGAGCGAGACGGACGTTCTGCGCGCCGTGCATGACAGCATTCCAAGCGCGCCGAACGGGACGGGCGATCTGACGGCAGCGCTCTATCTCGCCCGGCTGCTCGCAGGCGAGACGCGGGAAGAAGCGCTTGCAAAGACGACGGGCTCGGTTGTGGCGATCCTCAACAAGGCGGCAGAACGCGGCTCGAACGAACTGATGCTCGAAACCGACCGGCAGATCCTGACGCGCCCGGAAATGAGCATCGAGATCGAGCATGTGGCGGAAACCGCGGAGGCATGACGGCGGTCTGAGCCTGCGGGCAAACGCATAAACCGGATTGCCCGAAGAACGGTTTACCGTTATTCGGAATTCCATGACCCATCTGCCAGACCGTCTTATCGCCGGCTACCGCAACTTCATGGCGGGCCGTTACAGCTCCGAGAGCGATCGCTATCGCGCATTGGCCAAGGATGGCCAATCCCCGAAAACCATGGTCATCGCCTGCTGTGATTCACGCGCGGCGCCGGAAACGATTTTCGACTGCGGCCCCGGCGAGCTTTTCGTCGTGCGCAACGTGGCCAACCTCGTGCCGCCCTATGCGCCGGACGGGCAGCATCACGGCACGTCCGCAGCCCTGGAATTCGCGGTGCAGAGCCTCAAGGTGAAGCACATCGTCGTGATGGGGCATGGACGCTGCGGCGGCATTGGCGCGGCGCTGAACCGCTCGGCCGAGCCGCTTTCGCCCGGCGACTTCATCGGCAAATGGATGGGGCTGGTCAAGCCGGCCGCAGAAGCCCTGGCCGAGAACGAGATGATGACAAAGGCCGAGCGCCAGACAGCACTTGAGCGCATCTCGATCCGCTACCAGGTGGAAAACCTGCGCAGCTTTCCCTGCGTGAAAATCCTCGAAGACAAGGGCAGGCTCACCCTGCACGGCGCGTGGTTCGACATTTCGAGCGGCGAGCTGTGGGTGATGGACCCCAAGACCGGCGATTTCGAACGGCCGGACTTCGAGTAGACCCGATACTGTCAGGCGGGATCGCCTGACTTTTCACCAAAAGCGAAGCGCGATGGCCCCGTATCAGACGGGGCCTGTCGGACCATGCCGCAATGCCGTTGCCAGCGTTGGCTCCGGCAGCCTGTTCCAGATGATCCATGAAACGATTGCCACCGTTCCAAGCGTCGGGATGATGAGCACCATGGCCAGAACGGGATCGCCGATGAGTGCGGCGATGGTTCCGCCGGCGAGCCCGGTCGTCATCTGAAGAAAGCCCGTCAGCGACGATGCGGAGCCCGCAATGCGGGGGAATGGGGCAAGGCCCGCCGTCATCATGGCCGGCATCACGAAAGCGATGCCGAAGGCATAAACGCCGACCGGCCCCATCACGCCGATGAAGCTTGGCTCGAACAGGGTGAGCGCAAACACCAGAAGCAGGCTGCCCACACCGATGGCCGTGAGGCCGATGGGCACAAGCCTGTAAGCGCCGAGTGACTTCATCAACTGCCGCGCGGCGACAGCGCCGACGAAATACATGCCCGATTGCGCCAGCATGCCGAGGCCAAACTCGGCGGGTGTCATGCCGACATTGTCCATCAGAATGAAAGGCAGAACGGTTGCCTGCGTATAGAGCGCGCCGACCGCACCGGCGATGACGAAGCTCGACAGCATGAAGTAGCCATTGCTCAGAAGCAGGCCATAGGAGTGGACCAGCGCCTTCGGGCTGATGCGCGAGAGATCGCGCTCGACGGTCTCGCGCATACAGAAATGGATGATGAGCGCGATCACCAGTCCCGCCACCAGCATGAGAATGAAGATGGCGTGCCAGCCGGCTATCTGCATCGTCAGACCGCCGAGCGTCGGCGCGAAGGCCGGCCCCACGGCAAGAATGATGCCGACCAGGTTCATGATCCGGGCGGAACTTTCATTCGTGAAAAGATCGCGCACGATGGCGCGCGAAACGGCCACGCCGACGGCCGCGCCAAAGCCCTGTAGAAAGCGGGCGGCGATCAGCGTTTCGATATTGGGTGAGATCAGCGCGATGAAACTCGCCACCACATAGATCGCGATGAAGGCGAAGGTGACGGGCTTGCGCCCGAGGCCATCCGACAGGGGGCCGCAGAAGAGCTGCGCCACTGCAAAGCCGGCAAAGTATAGCGAGATGGTCATCTTGACCGCCGCTTCCGTGGTGCCGAAAGCCTCGACGATCTCCGGCAGCGCAGGCGTGAAAAGCGCCATCGAAACGGGCCCGAGCGCCACCAGCAGCGCACCGATGATGCTGACCCGCCGTTCGCTCATCAGCGGCGGTGGCGGGGTTTCGGCATCCGGTGCTTCTGCGCGCATGTTCATAAAGGCTCCCCCTGCCGTGGCGCGGCAGGCTTTTGCGACAGGCCCGCCAGATTGGCCCGCACCACTTTCAGTTTCTCGAGCATTTCGTCCCACTCGGCTTCGCTGAGCGTGCCGGCAGCGCTGCGCCGCATCTCGGTGCCCACCCGGCCAATGGCCTCAAGCACCGCATCGGCCTTGTCCGTCAACTCGACGAGCTTTGCCCGACGGTCGGACGGGTCGTTCGCACGGCGCACGAGATCGCGCGCCTCAAGCCGGTCGAGATAGCCGCTCAGCGTCATCGCCTCGACGCCCATGCGCTCAGCGAGAACATTCTGGCGAACTGCGCCGGCGCGCGCGGCATGAACCAGCGTGCGCGCCTCACCGGGCGTCACGCCGATACCGGCATTGGAAATTGCCCGATCCATCGTGTTTCTGATCAGACGATAAACGTCTGCGATGAGGAAACCGAACGATTCCGGATTCACGTGCTGCGTCATCAAAAAGACCCTTATTATAAGGCAAACTTAATATAAGCCATACATATAGTCAGCCCCTATCATCGTCAACTCCGGCCATTGCGCCGTCAGCCGCCAGCGCTTACATCGCAAGGGCTCTGTTCCTCCAACGAACCGGAAACGCCATGCAGAAATCCGCTCCCATCGATCTTGCAACGCACCCGCTGACGAACTGGACCGGGCCGCACGGCCTGCCGGATTTCACCGCATTCGACGATGCCGCGTTTGCGCCCGCTTTCGAGGCAGCCATCGCTGCCCATGAGGCGGAGATCGAGCAGATCGCCAACAATCCGGACGCGCCGGACATCGAAAACACGCTGGCTGCGATGGAACTCGCCGGCGAAGCGCTCTCGCGGGTCTCGGCCATCTTCTGGTGCCGCGCAGGCGCACACACCAATGAGACGATCCAGGCGCTGGAACGGGAAATCTCGCCGCGCATGGCCCGGCACATCTCGTCCGTTCTCATGAACGCGGCGCTGTTTGAGCGCATCGACCGGCTTTATCAGGCGCGCGACACGCTCGACCTTGATGCAGAGACCGACCGCGTTCTTGAAAAGGTCTGGAAGCGCTTTGTGCGCGGTGGCGCACAGCTCGACGCAGACGACAAGGCGCGGCTTGCCGTGATCAATGAGGAACTGGCCGGGCTTGGCGCGAAATTTGGCCAGAACGTGCTTGCAGACGAAAGCGGCTGGTCACTGTTTCTGGAGGAAAACGACCTGGCCGGGCTCTCCGACGCGCTGAAGAGCGCCATGGCGGAAGCCGCCGAAGCGCGCGGCGAGAAGGGGCGCTATGCGGCAACGCTCTCACGCTCCATCGTGGAACCGTTCCTTGCCTCCTCCGAACGGCGCGACCTGCGCGAGAAGGTGTTCAACGCATTTGCCAAACGCGGCGAGAATGGCGGCGACACGGACAACGCCGACATTATTGCGAGCACGCTCAAGCTTCGCGCAGAGAAGGCGCGATTGCTCGGCTATGAAACCTATGCCGCGCTGAAGCTGGACGACACGATGGCGAAAACGCCGGAGGCCGTGCAGGAGCTTTTGCAGCCGGTCTGGCGAAAGGCGCGCGAGAAAGCCGCCGAAGACGAAAAGGAACTGGCGAGGCTGGCAGCCGAAGACGGCCAGAACCACGCCATCGCCCCCTGGGACTGGCGCTATTATGCGGAGAAGCGGCGCGCCGAGCGCTTCGCCTTCGATGAAAGCGCGCTGAAACCCTATCTCGCACTCGAAAACGTGATCGCCGCCTCCTTCGATGTCGCCAACCGGCTGTTCGGCCTGACCTTCGAGGAGCAGAAGGGCGTTCCGGCCTGGCATGAAGACGTGCGCACCTTCATCGTGCGCAATGCCGACGGCTCGCAACGCGGCCTGTTCCTGGCCGACTATTTCAATCGCCCGTCCAAGCGCTCCGGCGCATGGATGAGCGGGTTGCAGTCGGGCTATCGGCTGGGTGCCGGCAAGACGCCGATCATCTACAATGTGATGAACTTCGCAAAGCCGCCCAAGGGCACCCCTGCCCTTCTCTCGGTCGATGAAGCACGCACATTGTTTCACGAATTCGGCCATGCGCTGCACGGGCTTCTGAGCGACGTGACCTGGCCGTCGATTTCCGGCACCTCGGTCTCCCGCGACTTCGTGGAGCTGCCCTCGCAGCTCTATGAGCACTGGTTCACCGTGCCGGAGGTGCTGCAGAAATTCGCCCTGCATCACGAAACCGGCCAGCCCATGCCGCAGGAACTGCTTGAGAAGATGCGCGCGGCGCGCACCTTCGACGCCGGCTTTGCAACGGTGGAGTTCACCGCCTCGGCGCTGATGGACATGGCGTTCCACAGCCAGGCCGAAGCACCCGATGCGCCGCTGGACTTCGAGGCGGAAACGCTGAAGCAGATGGAAATGCCGGACGCCATCGTGATGCGCCACCGCACGCCGCATTTCCTGCATGTGTTTGCGGGCGATGGTTATTCAGCCGGCTATTATTCCTATATGTGGTCGGAAGTGCTCGACGCAGACGCCTTCCGCGCCTTCGAGGAAACGGGCGATCCGTTCGATCCGGAAACCGCGAAGAAACTGCTCCGGCACATCTATGCGGCCGGCGGGTCGGCTGATCCCGAAGAGCTTTACAAGGCGTTCCGCGGGCGCATGCCGACGCCGGAAGCCATGATGGAAAAGAAGGGGCTCGCCTAGGGCCGGAAACCTGACGATGACGGCCTGCCTGCGGGCCGTCATTCAATGGTCAGATAGATGTCACGCCGCCGATAACCGGTTGCCACACTAAACGGTGAAATTGCCTCCCACGACCCAACCAGATCGAGGGAGACTGTCATGAAGTCCTTTGGAGTGAGCACCCGCCGCAAATTCCTGATCGGAAGCGGCGCAACCGCACTTGCCACCACGCTTGGCGGGCTGGCCATGCCCGCCATTTCGCGCGCCTCGTCGCGCCCCGTCTTCACTCATGGCGTCCAGTCCGGCGACGTGGACACCACGACCGGCATGATCTGGACCCGCACGGATCGCCCGGCGCGGGTGGAGTTTGAAGTCTCGACCACCGAGAGCTTCGCTAACCCGACCCGGCTGCCGAGCCTCGACGCCCTGCCCGACAGCGATCTCGCCGTCAAAAGGCTGCTGGAGAACCTGACGCCCGATCAGGATATTTTCTACCGCATGACTGCCGTTGATCTCTCCGACGTTTCGGCGCGCTCGGAGCCGATTGTCGGACGCTTCCGCACCGCACCCTCTGCACGCCGCGACATCCGTTTCGCCTGGTCGGGCGACACCGCCGGCCAGGGCTGGGGCATCGATGAGACCGGCATGAAGACCTATGCCACCATGTCGAAGCACGAGCCCGACTTCTTCCTGCATTCCGGCGACACGATCTATGCCGACGGCGCGATCCAGGACGAGGTGGAGCTGAAGGACGGCTCCAAATGGGTCAACAAGGTGGTGATCGACGAGAAGCGCAAGGTCGCTGAAACGCTGGACGAGTTCCGCGGCCAGTGGAAGTACAACATGATGGACGACCATGTGCGCGCGCTGAACGCCGTGTGCCCGACCTTCTTCCAGTGGGATGACCATGAAGTGGTCAACAACTGGTCGGCCTCCAAGGACCTCACCGAAGACGACCGCTACACCGAGAAGTCGGTGGCGCTTCTGCAGGCGCGCGCTGCCCGCGCGTTCCACGAGATGTCGCCGATCCGCTTCACCCCGGCAGAGCCCGGCCGCGTCTACCGCAAGATCGCCTACGGGCCGATGCTGGACGTGTTCTTCCTCGACCTGCGCTCCTATCGCGGCCCCAACACCGCTTCCATGCAGGATGAGCTGAGCGATGAGGCCCGCATTCTGGGCGATGCGCAGATGCAGTGGCTGAAGCGCGAACTCTCGAACTCGCGCGCCACCTGGAAGGTGATCGCCTGCGACATGCCGATCGGCCTTGTGGTGCGTGACGGCGAGAAGATCGAGGCGATTGCAAATGGCGACGATGGCGCTGCCAAGGGCCGCGAGCTGGAAATCGCCGAGCTGCTGCGCTTCATCAAGAATGCGGGCATCGAGAACACGGTGTGGCTGACTGCCGACGTGCACTACACGGCTGCCCACTACTACAATCCCGACAAGGCGCAGTTCCAGGACTTCAACCCGTTCTGGGAATTCGTGTCCGGCCCGCTGCACGCCGGCACGTTCGGCCCCAACGATCTGGACCAGACCTTCGGCCCGGAACTGAAATATGTGAAGGCCCCGAGCAAGGAGCAGGGCGTGAACCTGCCGCCTTCGGACGGCTTCCAGTTCTTCGGCCTGGTCGACATCGACGCCGACACCCAGCAGATGACGGTGCGCCTTATGGATCGCGATGACAACGAGCTCTACACAATGACGCTCGATCCCGTGCGCTCGGCCTGACACTGAGCGCATGCACTCGAACCGGGGCCTTTGCGCCCCGGTTTTTTGTTTCGCGCGAGGCATGTGCCACGCAAATGACTGGAGGTAATCCGGTTACTCTTAGAAAATCATGCCCAATTGGTCGCAGTCTGCGAAATTGCATCTTTCCGCAACGCACACTAACTAAACCCGGAAAGCTGTCGAAAACCGTGGAGAGCAAGATGCATCAGACAGGCGCGCCCCAGGGAGCCGAAATGACCGCAGACGCAGGTCCTGCCCGGCCAGACGTGACCGTCTTCTTCGACAGGCGCACCTTCTCGGCACAGTATGTCGTCGCAGATCCGGCGACCGGCAAATGCGCAATCATCGATCCCGTTCTCGATTTCGACGAGAAATCCGGCGCAACCTCCACGGAAAACGCCGACCGGCTCCTCGCCTTCATCGAGGAGAAGGGGCTCGAGCTCGAGTGGATTCTCGACACCCATCCCCATGCCGATCATTTTTCAGCCG
Source organism: Nitratireductor sp. GZWM139 (assembly GCF_030068685.1). NCBI lineage: Bacteria > Pseudomonadati > Pseudomonadota > Alphaproteobacteria > Hyphomicrobiales > Phyllobacteriaceae > Nitratireductor > Nitratireductor sp. GZWM139. The sequence goes on from NZ_JAMQML010000009.1 coordinate 19,052, forward strand.
CGAGCTATCTGAAAACCAGAACCGGAAAGCCGATCGCCATCGGCGAGAAGGTGGTCGAGGTGCAGAAGCTCTGGAAAGGCATCTACAACTGGCCGGAGTTCCAGGCAGACGGATCGCAGTGGGACAGGCTTTTCGCTGACGGCGAGACTTTCACCATCGGCTCTTTGCCGGCAAAGGTCATGTTCTCGCCCGGTCACACGCTGGCCTCGATCACCTATGTGGTCGGCGATGCGGCCTTCGTGCACGACACGCTGTTCATGCCCGATTCCGGCACGGCGCGCTGCGACTTTCCCGGCGGCAGCGCGGAGCGGCTCTGGAAGTCCATTCAGGACATTCTCAGCCTGCCGGACGAAACGCGCATCTTCGTCGGCCATGACTATCAGCCGGGCGGACGCGAGCCGCGCTTCGAAAGCACGGTTGCCGAGCAGAAGGCCACCAACAGCCACATGTCGAAATGCGCGACAGAGGCGGAATTCGTTGCCGTGCGCGAGGCGCGCGACAGGACGCTGCCCATGCCGAAGCTCATTCTGCATGCGCTTCAGGTGAACATGAATGCGGGCCAGCTTCCCGCGCCGGAAGCCAATGGCGAGCGCTATCTGAAGTTTCCGCTCAACGCGCTTGAAGGCGCTTCCTGGGGCTAGAGCGCCGTGCATCGTGCTTTCCGAAAATCGATCCCGATTTTCGGGCCGATGCGCTAGACAATTCCAGGAAAAGCGGGAACCGGTTTTCCGTCCGGAATTGCGCAAAAACAATGATTTGAGCGGTCCCGGGGTCGACAACGGGCACTGCGGACTTTCGCAATTGCGAAAAAACCTGTAAGAGCGCGGCAACGCAACAGGGCCGCGCCTTGCCTTTCGCGCGCCTACCGACCCCAAAGAGCACATATGAAACTGCGCAACATTGCGATTATCGCCCACGTTGACCATGGGAAAACGACACTCGTCGACGAGCTTATGAAGCAGTCCGGCGCGTTCCGCGAGAACCAGCGCGTCGCCGAACGCGTCATGGACTCCAACGAGATCGAAAAAGAACGCGGCATCACCATTCTCGCCAAGGCCACCTCGGTGGAATGGAACGACACCCGCATCAACATCGTCGATACGCCCGGACACGCCGACTTTGGTGGTGAGGTGGAGCGCATCCTCTCCATGGTGGATGGCGCAGTTCTTCTGGTGGACGCGGCCGAAGGCCCGATGCCGCAGACCAAGTTCGTTGTCGGCAAGGCGCTGAAGGTTGGCCTGAAGCCGATCGTCGCCATCAACAAGATCGACCGCCCGGACGCACGCGCCGACGAGGTGATCAACGAGGTGTTCGACCTGTTCGCAGCGCTCGACGCCACCGACGAGCAGCTCGACTTCCCGATCCTTTACGGTTCAGGCCGCGACGGCTGGATGAACTACAGCCCGGAAGGTCCGAAGGATGAGGGCCTCACCCCGCTCTTCGATCTGGTGCTGAAGCACGTGCCGGAGCCCAGCACGGAGCCCGGTCCGTTCCGCATGATCGGCACGATCCTGGAAGCCAACCCGTTCCTCGGCCGCATCATCACCGGCCGCGTGGCAGCCGGCTCCATCAAGCCGAACCAGGCGGTGAAGGTGCTGCATCACGACGGCACGCTGCTTGAGACCGGCCGTATTTCCAAGATCCTCGCCTTCCGCGGGCTCGAGCGCCAGCCCATCGAGGAAGCGCAGGCAGGCGATATCGTCGCCATTGCCGGCCTCTCCAAGGGCACGGTGGCCGACACGTTCTGCGATCCCTCCGTCAACCAGCCGATGGAGGCACAGCCCATCGATCCGCCGACGGTGACCATGAGCTTCATCGTCAACGACTCGCCGCTCGCCGGCACCGAGGGCGACAAGGTGACGAGCCGCGTGATCCGCGACCGCCTCCTGAAGGAGGCCGAGGGCAATGTCGCGCTGAAGATCGAGGAAGCCGACGACAAGGATTCCTTCTACGTCTCCGGCCGTGGCGAGCTTCAGCTTGCCGTTCTGATCGAGACCATGCGCCGCGAGGGCTTCGAGCTTGCCGTTTCGCGTCCGCGCGTGGTGATGCAGAAGGACGAGAACGGCAATCTTCTCGAGCCAATCGAAGAAGTCGTGATCGACGTGGACGAGGAGCATTCCGGCATCGTCGTGCAGAAGATGTCGGAGCGCAAAGCCGAGATGATCGAGCTGCGCCCCTCCGGCGGCGACCGCCAGCGCCTTGTCTTCCACGCACCGACGCGCGGCCTGATCGGCTACCAGTCGGAGCTCCTGACCGACACGCGCGGCACGGCCATCATGAACCGGCTGTTCCACGATTATCAGCCCTACAAGGGCGAGATCGGCGGCCGCATCAACGGCGTGCTCATCTCCAACGATGACGGCGAGGCGGCAGCCTACGCGCTGTTCAACCTGGAAGACCGCGGCCCGATGGTGATCGACGCCGGCGTGAAGGTCTATCAGGGCATGATCATCGGCATTCACTCCCGCGACAACGATCTGGAAGTGAACGTGCTGAAGGGCAAGAAGCTCACCAACGTCCGCGCCTCCGGCAAGGACGAAGCCGTGAAGCTGACCCCGCCGATCCGCATGACGCTGGAGCGCGCGCTTTCCTGGATTCAGGACGATGAGCTGGTGGAAGTGACGCCGAAGTCGATCCGCCTGCGCAAGCTTTACCTGGACCCGCACGAGCGCAAGCGCTTCGAGAAAAGCCGCGCCGGCGCGGCTTGAGGTCTGAACCCAATATTGAGCCCGCATCTACTTGCGGGCTCAATTGCATCTGGATGATGCTTTTCCGGTTTATGATGGCTGCTGGGCGCTGCAGGATGGAGCCGGCTTCAACGCCGCGTCAGGCACCCTCGCCCTTCGACAGACTCAGGATGAGGGTTGTTGAGGCGTCGGGTGCCAATCCAGCGGCTGTGGCTGTGTGACCGGCATCCCATCAGGCTGCAGCATGGGCAGCTGAAGCATCCGCCAGGCCCGTTTTTACATGCGTCCCAATAACCCTCATCCTGAGCCTGTCGAAGGGCGAGGGTGCCTGGCGCGGACTGAGACGCCGCCTATCCTTCACACCACCTCCCATGGCAGCAGCCTTTCGCAGCCGGGTTGACAGCACCCGAACATCCCGCGCTAATCGCCACAAGGTTGTGGAGGACGTTTCAGATGGATCCGGCATTCCTGCTCACGGCGCTTGTCGTTGTGCTGATTCCCGGCACCGGCGTGATTTACACGCTGAAGATTGCGCTTGGTCGAGGCGGCCCCGCTTCGGTTTCGGCGGCGTTTGGTTGCACGCTGGGCATCCTGCCACATATCGCAGCCGCAATTCTCGGCATCGCCGCGCTGCTGCATGCCAGCGCCATGCTTTTCCAGATCGTCAAATTCGCCGGCGTGCTCTACCTGCTCTGGATGGCATGGGGCGCGCTGAAGGAAAACGGCATGCTCAATGCAGAGCCAGACCGCACGGCGATTGCACATCGCGCCATCATCCGGCGCGGTTTTCTCATCAACATTCTGAATCCGAAACTGTCGATCTTCTTTCTGGCGTTCCTGCCCCAGTTCATCCCTGCTGAAAGCACCCTTCCCGCGCTCGACATGGCGTGGCTCGGCTTTGTCTTCATGGTCATGACGTTCGTGGTCTTCGTGCTCTATGGGCAGATGGCGTCGCTGGTGCGCGGCAGGGTTCTGTCGAGCCCGACGATCATGAAATGGCTGCGCCGCTCCTTCGCGGCAGCCTTTGCGGCGCTGGGACTGCGCCTCGCCCTTTCGACAAGGTAGTCAGATGGAACTCTCCGCTCTCGTCATCTTCGCCGGCGCGCTTCTGGTTGCTGCCGGCACGCCCGGCCCCAGCATCGCCGCCCTCGTGGCCCGTGTGATCACGCGCGGCTGGGGCGATGTCCTGCCCTTCATGGTGGCGATGTGGATCGGCGAAGCGGTGTGGCTTTCCTTCGCGATTTTCGGCCTCGCGGTTCTCGCCGAAAGCTTCCATCTGGCGTTCTCGGTCATCAAATATGCGGGCGTGGCCTATCTGCTTTATCTCGCATGGAAAATGTGGACCGCGCCGGTGACGAACCCGGACGACGCCGTGCCCGACGCGCAATCGGGCGGGCGGCTGTTCTTTGCCGGTCTGGCGGTCACGCTTGGCAACCCCAAGATCATGATGTTCTACGTATCGCTGCTGCCCACGATCATTGATCTGGCTTCGGTGACCCTGATGGGCTGGGCAGAGCTGACACTGACCATGCTGCTCGTGCTGCTGGTGGTGGACGCGGGCTGGATCGTCGCGGCGGCGCAGGCCCGAAAGCTGCTCAGAAGCCCGCGCGCCATGCGCATCGCCAACCGTACAAGCGCATCGCTGATGGCAAGTGCAGCGGCAGCCATCGCGGCGCGGTAGGGCGTTCGGCGCTCAAACATTCAGGGCCGCGTTTCCCTGCAACGGTGAACCGTTCTAGGGTCAGCGCCAATCCACTCGATCCAGCGGCCATGGAAGTCGCAGCGCGCCAGATCGCGGCGCGTTCCTTCCGGCCACAGGGTGAGCGAAACGCGCGCGAAGGGCTCCTTCATGTCGGACGGCTCCATGCGCAGCCAGGCGATGGGCGCCCCGCCGGCGTGCCCCGCTTTTTCCAGCGCGCCCTCGATGCGGGACTGCGTTTCGAACGGCAGATATTGCCACATGATCGAGTGAAACAGCACTAGCACCCGGTCGGGTTCGCGCATGGCAAGCGCCGCCTCGACAAAATCGGCCGCATCCGCCTTTTCCAGCGAGAGAGAAGCGCCATCCGCAAGGCTGATCGCCGCGACAAGACGTTCGAGCCGCGCCGCCTGATCGGCCCAGACATAGGAGGTGAGACGCAGGCGCTCGCTCTCCAGCGCAACATCGATGGGGGCGATGTCACTGCCCTCGCGCGAGGCGATTTCAAGCCTGCCGGAAAGGTCGGGCGCAGCGCCCCGCACTTCTGGCGCGAGCTTTACCGGTGAGGCGGCATCGCCCCAGATGCTCTCGCCGTAACAATAGTGGAACCGGTCGAACAGAAGGTTCAGCCCCGCGCTCGATCCGATCTCACGAAGGTCAAGCGGAAGGCCGGTTTCGCGGGCAATCGTGAGAAAACCCGGCAGGAGCATGGCCGAGCGGGCGATCTCATTGGTCTGCGGCGCGCTGTCCAGAGTGGTGCAGAGCCGTGCATCATGGCGCGCAATGGTGCCGGCGACAGCCGCGCCAACGGCATCACGCGAGGCCGTTCCGGGTGGATAGACGCCGGCTAACTCCGCGTCCTCTCCCGCCAGAACCAGCGCATGAAGCCCGCCGCAAAGCCGCAGCGCCAGCGCATCTTCGCCGGGCGCTCCGGACCAGTCGAGCACGCGCGCGCCGGTTCTCGTGTTGCGATCCAGAATTTCAGGCAGAAGCCGGCACAGCTGGGCGGTGAAGGGGGAGCCCATACGGTCGCAGGCCTCGGCCTGCTTTTCGAAATGTGCGCTGATCCGGCTTTCCATGCAGTTCTCCTTCAAAGTTTGAAGGAGAGGCTAGCATGCGTTGTCCGAGAGATTTGTTGCAGCGCAGCATTTTTTCTGGACCAACCGACTGGCACAGAAAAATCAGCCTGCCGGGCGCTCTGCCAAAAGCTTTTCGATCTCGGGCATCAGGTCGTTCTGCACGCTTTCGGGCGTGAAAGGGCCGACATGCTTGTAGCGGATCCTGCCTTCCGGCCCGACGAGAAAGGTTTCCGGAACGCCGTAGACACCCCAGTCGATGGCCGCGCGGCCATTCTGGTCCACGCCGATTGCATCATAGGGATTGCCGAGATCGCCGAGAAAGCGGCGGGCGTTTTCCGGCTTGTCCTTGTAGTTCAAACCGGCGATGACGAAACGCTCGTCTCTGGCCAGCTCCATCAACAGCGGATGCTCCTGCCGGCAGGGCAGGCACCAGGAGCCCCAGACATTCACCAGCGTGATCTTGCCTGCAAAGGCGTTAGAGGAAAGTCCCGGCAGGGACATGCCCTCAAGCGGCGGCAGATCCGTCTGCGGCGCATCGCGGCCGATCAGCGCCGAAGGCACGAGCGAGGTGTCCCGCCCGGAAAAAAGCTGCATGAGGAAAACGGCGGCCAGCGCCAGGAAGACCAGAAGCGGCAGCAGAAACAGCAACCGCCGCGAACGGTTGGACTTTTCGCCGGTAACGCTCATTTCTTCTCTGCCTTGCGCTCGGAGCGGCGGCGAACGCCGCGCTCTTCGAGTTCCTTGAGTTCGCGCTTGCGGCCTGCCTGATCGATCAGGATCCAGAGGCAGAGCCCCGCAATCACCAGTGCCGAAATACCATAAGCGGCGAACACATAACCTGCGTGGGTCATCGCGCTGCCCTTTCTGCCGCGCGCGCCGAAAGCCTGCGCATGGCGATCACACGCCGACGCCAGATCTCCGCACGCATGGCCATCAGGTGAAGCGTGAGAAGCACGAGCGTGAAACCAAGCGCGCAGACGAGCAGCGGCCAAAGAAGCGATGTGTGGATGGTGGGACCATCGAGACGGAACACGGATGCCGGCTGATGCAGCGTGTTCCACCAGTCCACCGAGAACTTGATGATCGGGATGTTGACGAAGCCGACAAGCGTGAGGATCGCCGCGGCCCGCGCCGAACGGCCGGGATCGTCCATCGCCCGCGTCAGGGCGATGATGCCGAGATACATCAGGAACAGGATGAAAACGGAGGTCAGCCGCGCGTCCCAGACCCACCAGGTGCCCCACATGGGCTTGCCCCAGACGGAGCCGGTGAACAGCGCCAGCGCGGTGAAGGCCGCGCCGATGGGAGCGGCGGACTTGAGCGCCACATCCGCGAGCGGATGCTTCCACACAAGCGTGCCAAGCGCGGACGCCGCCATGAGCGAGTAGCAGAACATGGCGAGCCAGGCGAACGGCACATGGATGTACATGATCCGCACCGTGATGCCCTGCTGATAATCCTCGGGCGCGGTGAAGGCCATGTAGAAGCCTGCCGCAAGCACCGCCAGCGCCGTGCCGCCAAGCCAGGGCACGAGTGTGTCTGCCAGCGCGAGAAAGCGCGTGGGATTGGCGAGCGCCGTCAGGCGACCGGAGAGCGTGGAGGCTTGCGGGGTGGCGTTTGTCATGCCTGAACCCATAGCGTCGAGTGTCCTGTTCCGCAATCGAATCGATTGCCGCACATCAATCGCCGCCCCACCGCAATGCGAGCGCGGCGGCCAGCGGCCCGATGACCGCAAAAAACAGCATCAGCGCGGCAAGAATGAGGAAGGGCGGCAAAAACGGGTCCGGATCGGCAACCGCGCCGCGCGCCGCCGCCACGCCGAAGATCAGAACCGGGATGGTGAGCGGCAGAACCAGAACCGAGACCAGAAGCCCGCCCCGTGGCAGCGCCACGGCAAGGGCCGCGCCCACCGCGCCGATGAAGGTGATGGCGGGCGTGCCGACGGCCAGCGTCGCGGTCGCAGCCAGAATGCCCACCGGTTCGACATTCATGAAGAGGCCGAGCAGCGGCGTCACCACCACCAGCGGCAGGACGTTCACCGTCCAGTGCGCGAGGCACTTCACGAACACGGTCAGCGCCGTCATGTGGCGGTTGTCGGCGAGAAGCATGAGATCAAGCGAGCCGTCTTCGCGATCAGCCTGGAACAGGCGCTCAAGCCCGAGCAGGCCCGCAAGCAGCGCGCCGATCCAAAGGATGGCCGGGCCGATCCGCGCCAGAAGGTTGAGGTCCGGTCCCACGCCGAAGGGGATGACGGCCACCACGGCGAGGAAGAACAGGACACCGGTGAGCGCGCCGTTTCCGGTGCGCACGCCGATCTGCAGCTCGCGGCGGAAAAGCGCTAGCATGACTGGAAAAGCTCCTGACCGGGTGTGGGGCCGAGAGCGCCTGACAGCCGCGCGGCGTCAAACGTCCTCATGCCTGAACCTGCCCCATGCGCAATTCGCGCGCGCCGGTCAAGCCGAGCGGCAGATGGGTGGCGGCCACGATCAGCCCGCCATCTTCCAGATGCACGCCCATCAGTTCGGCAAATTGGGCTTCAGACGCCTTGTCGAGGCCGGAAGTGGGTTCATCCAGAAGCCAGACCGGCCGGTAGCTGACGAGAAGCCGGGCAATGGAGGCGCGCCGGCGCTGGCCGGTGGAGAGATAGCCGAAGGGCAGATGGCCGATATCACCGAGCCCGACCATTTCCAGCGCTTCGAAGGGCGAAAGATGCGGATGCCCCAGAAAATCCTGCCAGAAGCGCAGATTCTCTTCGACGCCAAGTTCCGCCTTCATGGCATTGCGGTGGCCGAGATAGTGGCAGGCCGCACCGGCATCGGGAAATTCGTCGCCACCGCCGGAAAACGACACCGCGCCCTCCGCCATGGGCAAAAGGCCGCAGAGCACCCGGAGCAATGTCGACTTTCCCGCGCCGTTCGGCCCGGTCACCGTCAGCGCCTCGCCGGCTTCGAGCACGAAGGATATGCCGGAGAACACGGTTTCACCGCCCCGCTCGCCACTCACGTTTTCGGCGGCGAGCCGCATCATGTCTTCATCCTTCGGCAAGGGTGTATTCCTGATTTTTTCACGACGCGGCAGATTTGCCGTTTCCCACTCTAGAACTCTTCTACAAAATTCTCTATATCCGCCTCAACCACGCCAGCGGTCGGCGTGTAACTCTTTGTGCCGATACCCCGCGCGCGCGCCGCCTTGAACGGCCGGGACGCTTGGGGGCGGACAGCGGAAATGACCGTACCCGCACCTTTTGCGCGTGATGCCTCGAGGAGTCCGTTCCCGTTTCGGATAGCAGAACAGGATAGGATCGCCCGTGACCAAATCACTTGACAGTTTCAATTGCCGCCGCACCCTCCAGGTTGGGGATGCAGAGTATGTTTATTTCGACCTCAAAGAGGCCGAAAAGAACGGTCTTGAAGGCATTTCCCGTCTGCCCTTCTCGATGAAGGTGCTGCTCGAGAACCTGCTGCGCAACGAGGACGGACGCTCGGTCACCAAGTCCGACATCGAAGCAGTCGCAGCATGGCTCGACGACCGCGGCACGGCCGGCCACGAGATCGCCTACCGCCCGGCCCGCGTGCTGATGCAGGACTTCACCGGCGTTCCCGCCGTGGTCGATCTGGCAGCCATGCGCGACGCCATGGTGTCGCTCGGCGGCGACCCGCAGAAGATCAACCCGCTGGTGCCCGTCGATCTGGTCATCGACCACTCGGTCATCGTCGACGAGTTCGGCACGCCGAAGGCATTCGACCGCAACGTGGAACTCGAGTATGCGCGCAATGGCGAGCGTTACCGCTTCCTCAAATGGGGTCAGAACGCGTTCAAGAACTTCCGCGTCGTTCCGCCCGGCACCGGCATCTGCCACCAGGTGAACCTCGAATATCTCGGCCAGACCGTCTGGACGAAGGAAGAGGACGGCAAGACGATTGCCTATCCGGACACCTGCGTGGGCACCGATTCGCACACCACGATGATCAACGGCCTGGGCGTTCTCGGCTGGGGCGTGGGCGGCATCGAGGCAGAGGCGGCCATGCTCGGCCAGCCGGTCTCCATGCTCCTGCCGGAAGTCATCGGCTTCAAGCTGACCGGCAAGCTGAAAGAAGGCGTGACGGCAACCGACCTGGTGCTGACCGTCGTGCAGATGCTCCGCAAGAAAGGCGTTGTCGGCAAGTTCGTCGAGTTCTTCGGCGAAGGCCTCGACCACCTCACGCTGGCGGACGCCGCAACCATCGGCAATATGGGTCCGGAATACGGCGCGACCTGCGGTTTCTTCCCGGTTGATTCGGAAACGCTGAACTACCTCAACGTCTCCGGCCGCTCCAAGGAGCGCATCGCGCTCGTGGAAGCATACTCCAAGGCGCAGGGCATGTTCCGCGAGACGGGCACCGAGCATCCGGTGTTCACCGACACGCTCGAGCTCGACCTCGGCGAAGTCGTGCCGTCCATGGCCGGCCCGAAGCGTCCGGAAGGCCGCATTCCGCTCGAGAACATCGCATCCGGCTTCGCCGAATCGCTTGAGAAGGAATACAAGAAAGACCCGTCCACGCTGGAACAGCGCTGGCAGGTTGAAGGCGAGGATTACGACCTCGGCCATGGTGACGTGGCGATTGCCGCCATCACCTCCTGCACCAACACCTCGAACCCGAGCGTGCTGATCGGCGCCGGCCTTCTGGCCCGCAACGCCAACCGCCTGGGCCTCAAGCAGAAGCCCTGGGTGAAGACGTCGCTCGCCCCCGGCTCGCAGGTGGTTGCCGAGTATCTGGAGAATGCCGGCCTGCAGAAGGAGCTCGACCAGATCGGCTTCAACCTCGTCGGCTTCGGCTGCACGACCTGCATCGGCAACTCCGGCCCGCTTCCGGCCCCGGTCTCCAAGACCATCAACGACAAGGGCCTGATCGCTGCCGGCGTTCTCTCCGGCAACCGCAACTTCGAAGGCCGTATTTCGCCTGACGTGCAGGCCAACTACCTGGCTTCGCCGCCGCTGGTCGTCGCCTATGCGCTCGCCGGCTCGGTGACCAAGGACCTGACGAAGGAGCCGATCGGTCAGGACAAGGACGGCAATGACGTCTTCCTGAAGGACATCTGGCCCTCCAACCAGGAGATCCAGGAGTTCATCCAGAAGAACGTTACCCGCGACCTGTTCGAGAAGAAGTACGCAGAGGTCTTCAAGGGCGACGAGAACTGGCAGGCCGTGCAGGTGCCGGAAGGCGAGACCTACGCATGGGACGACACGTCGACCTATGTTCAGAACCCGCCCTACTTCGCCGGCATGACCAAGTCGACCGGCAAGGTGACGGACATCGAGGGTGCGCGCATTCTCGGCCTGTTCGGCGACAAGATCACCACCGACCACATCTCGCCGGCCGGTTCCATCAAGGCACAGTCGCCAGCCGGCAAGTACCTGATGGACAATGGCGTGGGCGTTGTCGACTTCAACCAGTACGGAACGCGTCGCGGCAACCATGAAGTCATGATGCGCGGCACCTTCGCCAACATCCGCATCCGCAACCACATGCTGGGCGAGAACGGCACCGAGGGCGGCTACACGATCCACTATCCTTCCAAGGAAGAGATGTCGATCTACGACGCAGCCATGGAGTACCGCAAGGAAGGTGTTCCGCTGGTGGTGTTCGCCGGTGGCGAATACGGCAATGGCTCCTCGCGCGACTGGGCTGCCAAGGGCACGAACCTGCTCGGCGTCCGCGCCGTGATCGCAGAGAGCTACGAGCGCATCCACCGCTCCAACCTGGTGGGCATGGGCGTCATCCCGTTCGTCTTCGCTGAAGAGACGAGCTGGGAGAAGCTTGGCCTGAAGGGCGACGAGACGGTGAGCATCGAGGGTCTTGAGACGCTCAAGCCCCGCGCCAAGGTCAACGCCAAGGTCACCTTTGCCGATGGTTCGGTGAAAGAGGTTCCGCTGCTCTGCCGCATCGATACGCTCGACGAGCTAGAGTACTTCAAGAATGGCGGCATCCTGCAGTACGTGCTGCGCGACCTGGCTGCATAATCCAGGTCTGCCACCTGCCTGAGACAGACCGTCGGCGGAAACGCCGGCGGTCTTTTTTGTTTCCGGCTGCATTTCCTCACCGGAACGTGACTTCTTGTTGAGCCCGCCCGCCACCTATAGTGCCTGAAAACAGGATCGGGTTCAGTTTCCGAACGGAGTACAGATGACTTGGCTCACCACGCGCCGCCAGCTGCTGGCGGCGGTTGCAGGCTTCTACGCCCTTACCGGCATTGCCGGCGCCCAGGAGATGGCGCGCCCGGTCGGTGTGGTCGAGCTGTTCACCAGTCAGGGCTGCAGCTCCTGCCCGCCAGCGGATGCGCTGCTCAGCGAACTGGCGGAAAGGGATGACGTCATCTCCCTCGCCTATCACGTCGATTACTGGGACTATCTGGGCTGGCGCGATGCGCTTGGCAGCGCCGCGAACACCGCGCGGCAGAAGAACTACGCGCGCTCTCTCCAGAAAGCCTCCGTCTACACGCCACAGATGATCGTGAATGGCCGCACCGACATGAACGGTGCGGACCGGAGCAGGGTCACCGCATCGCTCGACAGCATGGCCGGCACGCCGGACGGGCTACAGGTGGATCTGTCGCTTCAGGACAGGGGCGACACCATTCTCGTCGAAGTCGGCGCATTTCGCGGCGACGCGGGCAACGAGCTGCTCGACGCGCATCTGGTCTTTGTCGACTTTGCGCCACGCGCGACGGTGGAGATCCGCGCCGGAGAGAACCGGGGCCGCACCATCGAATATCGCAACGCGGTGAACCAGATCCAGACAATCGGCATGTGGGACGGAACGGCCAAGAGCTTCGAAATGCCCAAGAGCGAGCTGGTGAAGAAAGGCAATGGCTGCGCGCTGCTTCTCCAGCGCGTCGACAGGGAAGGAAGGCCGGGCGCCATCCTCGGCGCTGTCGCAATCACCCCATGAACCAAAAGCATGGGCACCCCATGAACCAACCATGGGCACCCCGTGAGCCAACCCCGTAAGTCAAAAAACCCGGTGGTCCCAAAAGAAAAACCGGTGCTGAATCATTCAGCACCGGTTTTGATCTTTTGGGACCGTTGCCCGGCTCGGAGATCCGAGTTGGTTCGATCCGGTCATGACCCCGAGGGCGGGGGGGCTTGGGGTTTTCGGGATCCGTGTCCGGACCGAACCGTCTCAGGCAACGGTCGGATCGTCGCGGCACAATGGGGCGTGAGCTTGGACAAAATGTGTCGAGAAAAAGGCACGTCATCACCAATTCCGACAAACGGTCCCGATTTGTGACTACCGGCTAACGATAGTGGCTTGCAGGTTCACAAAACATGCGTCGGCAAAATGTCGGGGATGGTCTAACCACTCCGAATATAGCACGGCATCAAGAAAGGTTAACAGGCTTTTCCAACCTATCCCGCGCGGCCTGAGCATCGGACCGAGACAGTGGAGACCGGTTTTTCGGTTGCCCCGATGCCTCTGGACAATCTCGATCGTAAGCCGGGAAGGAATGCAGGGCTTGCATTTCCGGCTATGGCGGGCGAACCTTTCGTGTCACCAAATCGTCATGAGGTTTAGCCAATGAGCGATTACGGCAGCGCCGGGGAGGATAGGGACAGCTCCGGGATACTGATCCCGCTGCATGAAGAGCGCCGTGCGCGCTCCAGCCTTCCCGTAACCTTCGACCGGCGCGAACTGGACCAGATTCTTCGCATCTACGGGCGCATGGTCGCCGCCGGGGAGTGGCGCGATTATGCAATCGACCACCTGAAGGACCGGGCCATCTTCTCCGTTTTCCGGCGCACCAGCGAAGTGCCCCTTTTCCAGATCGTGAAAGACCCCAAGCTCACGCGCAAGCAGGGCGCATACAGTGTGGTTGCGGCCACCGGCGCGATCCTGAAGCGCGGGCACGAACTGACGCGGGTGCTCGCCGTGTTCGACAAGAAGCTCAAGCTGGTCACCTGAGCAAAGCCGGCTGGAGCATCGCTGGTCTGGATCGCCTTTGTGCGTCCGCCGGGACGCATGGCCGTCTGCCCCCCCGGTCTGCCACCCCTTGGTCAGCCCCCTTGGGTCAGCCCCCCTTTGGTCAGCCCACAGCCTCACCGCGAAACAGCCGCTCGGGGAGCGATTGAGGATCGGGTGGCGTGTTCGTTCCCCCATTCAGCGTGCGCTGCATGAACACCGTGTCGAGCCAGCGGCCATGCTTGAACCCGCTGCCGCGCAGCACCCCGGCATCCTCGAACCCCATGGCCCGGTGCAGCTTGACCGAAGCGCTGGTTTCCGAGCCATCGCCAATGACCGCAACGATCTGGCGGAACCCGCACTGCGTGCATGCCTCGACCAGCGCTTCGAGCAGAGTGCGGCCGATACCGCGCCCCTGCGCCTGCGGGTCGAGATAGACGGAATCCTCCACCATGAAGCGATAGGCGCGGCGCGGGCGAAACGGCCCCGCATAGGCGTAGCCAAGCAGCGCTCCCTCCTCCTCCGCCACCAGATAGGGATAGCCGCTGCCGAGGAGCACGCTCATGCGCTCACGCATCCCGGCCTCGCCCGGCGGATCAAGCTCATAGCTTGCCGTGCCTTCGTTCACGGCATGGGCGTAGATGCGGGTGATGGCGGGCGCGTCATCGAGACTGGCGGGGCGGATGGTGAGCGGCATGGAGCAAAAACGCCTTTTGGGAAACCGGATCAAAGAAAAGGGCGGCCCGAGAGCCGCCCTTTCGTATCGTCGTTCAAAGTCCTGCGCCCGCTACTCGCGATTGCCGAGGAACTGCAGCATGAACATGAACAGGTTGATGAAGTCGAGGTAGAGACGCAGGGCGCCCATGATTGCCTTGCGGCCGGACACGGTGGCGTCGTCGCCCTCGTAGTACATCTCCTTGATCTGCTGGGTGTCGTAAGCCGTGAGGCCGGCGAACACCAGCACACCGATCACCGAGATGGCGAACTGCAGCGCGGACGAGCCGAGGAAGATGTTCACGATCGAGGCAATGATGATGCCGATCAGACCCATGAACAGGAACGAGCCCATGCCCGAGAGGTCACGCTTGGTCGTGTAACCCCAGAGCGACAGCGCGCCGAACGATGCGGCGGTGATGAAGAAGGTGCGGACGATGCTCTCACCCGTGTAGACGAGGAAGATCGTCGACAGGGAAAGACCCACGAGGCCCGAATAGACCCAGAATGTCGTCTGCGCAGCCGCGACACTCATGTTCTGAATGCGGAAGCTGAGGAAAAACACCAGCGCGAGCGGTGCGAGGATGACAACCCAGCGGAAGGCGCTGGCGTAGATGAGCTGGCCGAATGCGGTCAGCTGGCCATCCGCGATGGCGAGATTGAATGCACCAAAGGCTGCAAGACCGGTGATGGCCAGGCCAAGCGCCATAAGGTTGTAGACGCGAATCATGTAGGCGCGCAGGCCCTCGTCGATGGCCGCGTCCGCGCGTACGCCGGGCGTTGCGCGGGCCTGATAGTTACGAAGGTCAGCCATAATTATCCCTTTCTGGCTTTAATCCCGTCGGGTGACGGCCATACGACCGTGCGCCGCTGGCGGGATACCAGCATGCGTAATGCAAATATGATGTCAGTTTAAGCTGACGACAAGACCTGAAACGCCCAGAAATGCAGATGCGGCAACACTTCGCGGGCAAAAAAAGCGCTTCCCCGGCGGGACGGTTAACGCTTTTTCATGCCTGAGGCTGCCGGAAGCGGCCCAAAGGCCGCCCCGCTGTTTCAGAGTCTCTCGCTTTAGAGATTGCGCAGAACCGGAGCCGCCTTGTGCCCAAGCACCCGCCAGGTGCCGATCAGGCCGAAGCCGACGGTCAGGACGAGCGCCACCGCAATGGTGGTCAAAGCCACCTCCGGCAGGAAGCTCGATGGCAGGCCCATGACCTGCGCAACAACGAACCATGCCGCGACACCGCCGGCAAGCAGCGCGAACACCGCTGTCGCCAGACCGATCAGCAGATATTCGAGCGAGAAGGCCGCGATCAGCGTGCGCCGTGTCGCGCCCAGCGTCTTCAGCACCACCGCATCATGGACCCGCGCCCGGTTTCCAGCCGCCAGCGCGCCCGAAAGCACCAGAACCGAGGCGATCAGCGCCACGGCGGCGGCGGCGCGAATGGCGGTCGCCAGCTGCTCGACCAGCCGGTTCACCACATCGAGCGCATCCTTGACCCGCACCGTGGTCACGGTCGGGAAGCTGCGCGTGACCGCGTTGAGGATCTGTGATTCGTCGGCCTGCGTTGCCTCGGCATCCGTCAGCGTGGCGAGCCATGCATGCGGCGCACCGGCAAACGTGTTGGGCGAGAACACCATCACGAAATTGATGGCGAGCGATTCCCACTCGACCGCGCGGAAATTGGCGATCCGCGCCGTGACATCGCGACCCAGCACGTTGACGGTGATCGTATCGCCGATCCTGAGCCCGAGCTCGCCGCCCTCCTCCGCCGTGAAGGAAACCAGCGGCTCGCCTTCATAATCGGCCGGCCACCATTCGCCCTGGGTCAGGGTGGAATTTTCCGGTGCGTTGCGGGCATAGGTAATGCCGCGATCGCCGCGCAGCACCCAGCCGCCCTCCGGCGGGATCTCCATGTCGCGCACATTGACGCCATTGAGCGCCGTGATGCGGCCACGCAGCATGGGCACCTGGATCAGCTTGCCGTCGGGCGCCTGCTCGCTCACCAGATCGGCGAAGGCTTCCACTTCACCACTCTGGATGTCGACAAAGAAGAAGTTCGGCGCGACCTCCGGCAGATTGCCGGTAATTTGCCGGCGCAGATTGCCGTCGATCAGCGCCAGCGTGGCGAGCAGCGTCAGGCCAAGCCCCAGCGAGAGAACGACCGAGGGCGTGAGCGCGCCGGGGCGATGGATGTTGCCAAGCGCCAGACGCAAGGGGGTGGACGCAACACGCGGACTGCGGCGCGCCAGCCACTCGATGCCGAGCGCCACCACGCGCAGCACGATGAAGGCAAACACCGTCGCACCGACGAACACCGCCGCCATGCGCCGGTCATCGGAGAACCAGATGGCGAAACCGGCGAGCGAGGCAGCGATGGCCATGGACAGGAGGATGTAGACGGCGCGCGGCCAGCCACGACCATCGACACCCATTTCGCGGAACAGCGCCGTCGCCGGCACATCGCGCGCACGACCAAGCGGCATGAGCGCGAAGACCAGCGTGATCATGACGCCGAACAGCGCCGCCACGGCCAGTGCTGCCGGATAGAACCCGCCCGTGGCCGGCACCGGCAACACGCTGGAAAGCACGGCCGATGCGCCGAACGGCATCAGCGCGCCGATCACCAGACCGGCAAGAATGCCGATCCCGGCGATCATCAGGATCTGCACCAGATAGACCGTGAAGACGAACGCGCCCGATGCGCCGAGGCTCTTGAAGGTGGCGATGACGGCGCGCTTGCTGTCGAGATAGGCGCGCACGGCATTGGCCACGCCAACACCACCGACCACCAGCGCCGTCAGGCCCACAAGGGTGAGGAATTGAGAAAACCGCTCAATGTTGCGGGAAAGCGAGGGCGCGGCATTGCTGCGTGTGCGGATGCTCCAGCCGGCCTCGGGGAACTCTGCACCGGCCTGCGCCTGCGCGGCCTCCAGCGCAGCGGCATCGGTGTCGCCGACAAGCCGCACCTTGTAGACATGCTCGACCAGACTGCCCGGCTGGATGAGGCCCGTCGCTTCCAGCGCATCAAGCGAGATCATCAGCCGTGGCGCGAAACCGAAACCGTCCGAGACAGCATCGGGCTCGGTGGTCAAAACGGCCCGCAGCTCGATCGGCTGGCCGCCGAGCATAATGCGGTCGCCGGGCGCAATGCCGAGACGTTCAAACAGCAATGCCGGAGCGGCAGCGCCGAATGCACCATCCACTGCGGCAAAGAGATCGTCATGCGAAAGCTGCGGCTCGGTCACGCGCTCGCCATAGAGCGGGTAGAGGCCGTCCACCGCCTTGACCTCGACCAGCGTTTGATCGGAACCGTCGGGCAGACGAGCCATGGAGCGCATGTTTGCGCTTTCGGAAACATCGCCGAGACCGGTGAGGAACGCGCGCTCATCTTCACCCGCACGGCGCTGGTTCAGCTCGAAGCGCAGATCGGCAGCGAGCAGAGACTGCCCCTCCGTCTCCACCGCCCCGGTGATCGCGCGGGCGACCGAATTGACGCCGCCAATCGCGCCGACACCCAGCGCGATACAGGCAAGGAAGATGAAGAAGCCGGACAGGCCGCCGCGCATTTCACGGAGGGAAAAACGGAAGGCAAGGCGCAGGGTTCGGCCAAAACTCATGTCGCCGGCCCTCATGCCATTGCAGCCTTTTCGGCCTCGGCTGCAGGCTCGATGCGGCCCGAGCGCATCGCCACCTGGCGTTCGCAGCGGGCGGCAAGGGCCGGGTCATGCGTGACGAGCACCAGCGATGTGCCGCGTTCGCTCGCCTTGGCAAACAGCATGTCGGCAATCTGCCGGCCCGTCGCCTGGTCAAGATTGCCAGTGGGTTCGTCGGCAATCAGGATGGCAGGTCCGGGGGCCAGCGCACGCGCAATCGCCACGCGCTGTTGTTCGCCGCCGGAGAGCTCGCCGGGATAATGCGTAAGGCGCTGCGAGAGACCGACAGCGGCCAGCTCTTCCTCCGCCGCGCCGAACGGGTCGGGATGGCCCGCCAGTTCCAGCGGCACGGCCACGTTCTCGAGAGCCGTCATGTTGGGGATGAGGTGGAAGGACTGGAAGACGATGCCGATGGAGCGGCCGCGAAAGGCGGCGATGGCGTCTTCACTGAGTCCGTTGATCTGCGTTCCGCCGACACGCACCGTGCCGCCATCAATGCGCTCCAGCCCGGCGATGACCATCAGAAGCGTTGATTTTCCAGAGCCGGACGGGCCGACGATGGCGGTCGAGCGGCCACGCTCCACCGACAGGCTGACCCCTTTGAGAACATGGACCGAGGAAGCGCCCTCACCCAGCGTCAGCGACACATTCTCAAGTTCGATCACGGCTTCTGTCACGGAAAAGATATCCTATATTGGGAAAAAATGGCGCTGGGATCGTACAATTGCACGGTTCCGGCAAATATGGGTTATCCCGCATGGCATTCAAATTTTTTCGATCTTTCGGCCAGTTCACAAAAATTTCATCGGCCGCAGCGGCGGTGACGCTCGCGCTTGTCACGGCTCCCGCAGCGCTTGCAAACCAGGTCGAAATCGTCGGTTTCGGCGACAGCCTCATGGCCGGCTACAACCTTGCGCCGGGGGAATCCTTTCCCGAACAGCTCGAGGATGCGCTGAAGGCGGAAGGCTATGCGGTGAAGGTGGCCAATGCCGGCGTTTCCGGCGACACGAGCAGCGGCGGGCTTTCGCGGCTCGAATGGTCCATCCCCGAGAGCACCGACATCGTGATCCTGGAACTCGGCGCAAACGACATGCTGCGCGGCATCCCGCCGGCTTCAACGGAAGAGAACCTCGACCGGATGATCGCCAAGCTGGATGAGCGCGGGCAGCGGGTGGTTCTGGCGGGCATGATGGCCGCGCCCAATCTGGGCGAGGACTACGCGTCCGCCTTCAACCCGATCTTCAAACGGCTGGCCGAGAAGCATGACGTAACGCTTATCCCCTTCTTTCTCGATGGCGTGGCGGCGGAACAGTCGCTGCTTCTGGAAGACG
Source organism: Nitratireductor sp. GZWM139 (assembly GCF_030068685.1). Classification (NCBI taxonomy): domain Bacteria; kingdom Pseudomonadati; phylum Pseudomonadota; class Alphaproteobacteria; order Hyphomicrobiales; family Phyllobacteriaceae; genus Nitratireductor; species Nitratireductor sp. GZWM139. The sequence continues at coordinate 38,156 of NZ_JAMQML010000009.1, forward strand.
GAATGCACCCGAACCCACAAGGGGTTAGGCGCATGGTCGAACGCATGCTGCCAACCATTCGCGATGTGATCGAAGCGCATCAGGAAGACGACGCCTAAAAAGCGCGGCAAAAACCGCTTGCCGAGACTGGCGATCAGTGATTCGCTGATGGCGACAGTTCGATTCGAGGAGGTTGCCATGCCGCGACTTTTCACCGCCCTCGAGATCCCGCGTGACGCGGCTTTGTCGTTGTCACTCCTGCGCGGGGGTCTTCCAGGAGCTCGCTGGATCGACGTCGAAAACTATCACCTGACATTGCGTTTCTTCGGCGATGTGGAAGGCCATACGGCCGACGAGATCGCCAATGCGCTTGATCGGGTTCGGCGTCCCTCTTTCACCATGAAGCTCTCCGGCGTCGGCGCCTTCGGACAGAAGAAGCCGCACTCCATCTGGGCCGGCGTTTCCGCCTCGCCGGATCTCTACGCCCTGCAGGGCGAGATAGAGAGCATTTGCCGGCGGCTGCGACTGCCGCCCGATCCCCGCAAATTCACGCCGCATGTGACGCTCGCCCGCCTCAAGAACGCCAATCCGCATGAGGTGGCGCACTATCTTTCGGCGCGCGGCAATTTCGCTTCGGTGCCGTTCACCGTGGGGCGTTTCGTGCTGATGTCGTCACGCGCTTCCGTCGGCGGCGGCCCCTATGTGATCGAAGAGGCCTGGCCACTGGTCGGCGCGGACTATGACCGTCAGTCGAGCCTGGACAACAGCGCTTCCGAGGCTTCGCGGATCGTCTGGTAGACGGACGCGAAGCCGTCATCGCCCCCGTAATAGGGGTCGGGAATGTCGATCATGCGCCCGCCCGCATAATCGAGAAAGAGATGAACCCGGTCCGCCGCTCCGGCAGGCGCGCGCTCGCGCAGGGTGCGGACATTGCTGTGGTCCATGCCGAGCAGCAGGTCGAAGCGGTCGAAATCCTCCGCCGCCACCTGACGCGCCCGCTGACCGGTGATGTCGACGCCGAAATCACGGGCAATCGCCACCGAGCGCGGATCGGGCGCATTGCCCGCATGCCAGGCGCCGGTGCCAGCCGAATCGATGAGAAACGCATCCTCCCTGCCCTTTTCCGCAACGACGCTGCGAAACACGCCTTCGGCAAGCGGCGAACGGCAGATATTGCCGAGGCAGACAAAGAGGATCGATGTGCGGGGCTTTGCGTTCATGCTCATGGCGCTATCATCCGGAAGTGACATTCCACACAGGCGATACCATGGAGAGACGCGATGACAAGACCAAAGCTCGATCCGACGGCGCTGGAAGAGGCCCTTGAAAAGCTCGAAGGCTGGGAACTGGCCGAGGATGGCGCGTCAATTCAGAAGCGGTTCGTCTTTGCGGATTTCTCCGAGGCCTTCGCCTTCATGACCCGCGCGGCGCTGGCGGCGGAGAAGCTCAATCACCATCCCGACTGGTCGAACGTGTACAAAACCGTGGACGTGGTGCTTTCCACCCATGACGCCGACGGGCTGACCGAGCTGGACCTGAAGCTTGCCGCCGCCATGAACCGTTTTGCCCGGACTTGAGGCGTTTTAGGGCGGCTCAAAACGGGCAAACATTGAATTTCGCCACGCATCTCCCACATTTCTGCAATCAGGAGACGCTATGGACGACGTGAAAATCGGCGAAATTCTCGAACCGGTCGAGCCGCGCGAAAACCGCAGGCGCGAAGAGCGTGTGCGCGCAAAATTCTGGCGCACGATGAAGAAGGCCGCCCGCCAGGTGCCCTTCATGGAAGAGATTGTCGCCGGCTATTACTGCGCGCTCGATCAGGACACGCCACCGCGTGTGCGCGGCATCCTGCTGGCGGCGCTCGCCTATTTCGTGTTGCCGCTGGACGTGGTGCCGGATTTCCTGCTCGGCTTCGGTTTCACCGATGACGTGGCGGTTCTCGCCGCTGCGCTCAACGCCGTGCGCCGTCATATTACGCCGGCTCACACTTATGCCGCGCGGAAGGCGCTCTCCGAGACCGGGTTCGACGCATAACCAGTCAAAATCTTGCCTCTTTCATTCGTTTCAACCGATAACGAAGGGGTGTTCGGCAGTTGTCGCACCAATTGTGTGATGACGGATCGGGGTTTAGCGCATGCAGAATTCGTCAATTCGCTTCACGCTTTGGTAACCCAGATTAAGTAAAAATGAAGTGATCTAGAGAGAGGCTACCCGGCCTCGAAACACTGGCAAAAAAGACGGTCAAGACGATGCGCGTACTGATTTCGACACTGATGCTCATTTGCGGAATGGCGGCAGCGAGCCCTGCACTGGCCCAGGCTACGGCGGTGGGGCAGCATCGCGATTGGGGCGTTTACAGCTACCAGTCCGGCAACGGCAAGGTGTGTTACGCCATGAGCGTGCCGAAAGCGAAGCAGCCGGCCAGCCTGGACCATGGCGACATTTTCTTCTTTGTGAGCCAGAAGCCCGGCCAGAACGTTGCCTCCGAGCCCCAGTTCATTGCCGCCTACAATTTCCAGACGGGCTCCAAGGTGATTGTCACCGTCGGCAACAAGAGCTTCACCATGTTCACCAAGGGCCAGTCGGCCTGGCTCGAGAATGCAGCGGAAGAGCCGCAGCTCATCGCGGCCATGAAGGGCGGCGCCGACATGAAGGTCGCAGCCAAGTCCGGTCGCGGCAACGACACCAGCTACACCTTCTCGCTGAGCGGTGTGACGGCTGCGATCAACGCCACGCAGAACTGCAAATAGCATCCTGCAAAACGAGGCTGCCGACCGCCAGAGGTGACGGCAGCCTTCAGGCGTGCTATGAGCGCGGCAAATGAAGGGCAGCCCCGTCATTCGGAGAGTGCTGCCCGCAACCGTTTCAAGAACGCCATGGCACTGACACTCGATCTATCGACGCCCGAGGGGCGCGCTGAGCTGCGCCCCGCCGCAACCGCCGAAAAGCAGCCGCTGATCGGCCTTTCGCGCGAACAACTCGCTGAAGCGCTTCTCCCGCTCGGCGTGCCGGAAAGGCAGGCGCGCATGCGCGTGCGCCAGCTCTGGCACTGGCTTTATGTGCGCGGCGTGTCGGACTTCTCGCAGATGTTCAACATCTCGAAGGACCTGCGCACCAAGCTCGATGAGTACTTCACCATTGCGCGCCCGGAGATCATCGAAGAGCAGATCTCGCAGGACGGCACCCGCAAATGGCTGATGCGCTTTCCGCCGCGCGGCGCAGGGCGCCCGGTGGATGTGGAAACGGTCTACATTCCCGAAGAAGGCCGCGGCACGCTGTGCGTTTCCAGCCAGGTGGGCTGCACGCTGACCTGTTCCTTCTGCCACACCGGCACCCAGAAGCTGGTGCGCAACCTGACGCCGGGCGAAATTCTCGACCAGCTTCTGGTGGCGCGCGACAGGCTCGGCGATTTCCCCGAAGCCGATACGCCCGATGGCGCGATCGTGCCGGCCGAAGGCCGCAAGGTCACCAACATCGTCATGATGGGCATGGGCGAGCCGCTCTACAATTTCGAGAATGTGAAACAGGCCCTGCTGATCGCCTCCGATGGCGAAGGCCTGTCGCTCTCCAAGCGCCGCATTACGCTTTCCACCTCGGGCGTGGTTCCCGAGATTTACCGCACCGGCGAAGAGATCGGCGTGATGCTCGCAATCTCGCTGCATGCGATCCGCGACGAGCTGCGCAACGAGCTGGTGCCGATCAACAAGAAGTATCCGCTCAAGGAGCTGCTCGACGCCTGCCGCGCCTATCCCGGCCTGTCGAACGCACGCCGCATCACCTTCGAATATGTGATGCTGAAGGGCGTCAACGATTCGCTCGACGATGCGCGCGAGCTCGTGCGGCTGTTGAAGGGCATTCCTGCCAAGATCAACCTGATCCCCTTCAACCCATGGCCGGGCAGCGATTACGAATGTTCCGACTGGGAGCAGATCGAGGAGTTCGCGGATCTGGTCAACAAGGCCGGCTACGCCTCTCCCATTCGCACCCCGCGCGGTCGTGACATCCTCGCGGCCTGCGGCCAGCTCAAATCCGCTTCCGAGCGCATGAAGAAAGCCGACCGGCTGAAGCTTGAAGCGATGATGATCGCCGGCCACGGCGAGTAGGACCAAACACCTTCAAACAAAAACGCCGGCGCGCGATCTGCGAGCCGGCGTTTTTGTTTGTCTGGTTTCCCCGATCAGCGGGCCTGCGCGGTCAGAATCTTCAGCGCAAAGGCCGAGAAGACGCCGGCAAAGAGATAATCGACCACGCGGGTGACGCGCGGGCTCTTTTTCAGGAACTTCGAAAAACTGTCTGCCGCAATCACCATCGGCGCAACGATGGGGAGCGCAAGCGGGATGAACAGCAGCCCCAGAAAGAACAGCTTGCCCGGCGCATCCGGATCATTGGCCGAAACGAACTGCGGCAGGAAGGTCATGAAGAACAGGATGATCTTCGGGTTCAGGAGATTGATGCCGAGCCCCGTGGCCCAGTTCTTCAGGAGCGAACGGCCCGAACCGCCCTTGTTGTCCGGCGTGAAGGCCGAGCCCTTGCGGATTGCCTGAACGGCAAGCCAGATCAGATAGCCAGCGCCAAACACCTTCAGCGCAAGGAACGCCTCCGGCGAGGCGACGATCAGCGCCGAGAGCCCCAGCGCCACGAGCGCCGTATGGATCATGATGCCGGTCATGGCGCCGAACATGCAGGCAAAGCCCGCTGCACGGCCCTGGCTGAGCGCACGACCGACAAAAAGGGTCATGTCCGGCCCCGGCGTGATGGAGATCACAAAGGTGGCCAGCGCGAACTGAACGATGGTGGCGAAATCCGGGATGAAGGTCATGGGAAGCTTCCGGCACGGGTTGAAGTGCCGGAAGCTAACGCATCGGCCCGAAAATCGGAACCGATTTTCGGAAAGCATGATGTGCAGATTCAACAGGGTAGAGCGTCAGATGGTCTGGGTGACCTTGTTGAGCTTGTCGGGCGTGTCCGGGTTGAGGCCACGCTCGCGCGCAACGCGCTCGATCAGGCGGTAATAGCCAACCAGCGAAACCAGCGGATCGATATGACCGTGGCCGGTGGTCGGCGTCTTGATGGTGCGCTCACCCACATCGCGCGAGGAGAAGCTCGCAATCTGCGCGCCGAAGCCACGCAGTTTCTCAAGCGACTGCTCGCTGGAGGCCAGCGCCTCGTCCTCGGGCACGAAGGCGAGGATCGGGAAGCCCTTGTCGACCAGCTGCATCGGCCCGTGCATGAGCTCTGCCAGCGAGAACGCTTCGGCGTGAAGCTGCGCGGTTTCCTTTGCCTTGAGCGCTGCTTCCAGTGCGATGGCGAAGCCCGGACCACGGCCAGCCGTGTAGACAGAGCCGGCATCGGCGAGAAGCGGCAGGGCCGGTTCCCAGTTCACGTCGCAGGCAGCAGCCAGCGCCTCGGGCAGCCGGTCGAGCGCCCCCTTGAGCGCGGCGCTGGCGGACGCGACCTGCGCAACACCGGCAAGCGCGGCAGCTGAAGCGATGAAGCTCTTGGTGGCCGCGACGCTGCGCTCCGGTCCGGCATGGATCGGCAGAACGATGTCGGCGGCGTTTGCGAGCGGGCTGTCGGCCACATTGACCACGGCCAGCGTGACTGCGCCACCCTTCTTGGCCGATGCCTGCGCCGCCACGATATCGGGGCTGCCGCCGGACTGGGAAATGGTGATGTGAAGCGCGCGGTCGAGCTTCAGCGATGCATCATAGACCGAGGCAACCGAAGGTCCGATGGACGCCACGGGGATGCCCGTGTGGATCTCGAACAGATACTTGAAGAAGCTCGCCGCATGGTCCGAAGACCCGCGCGCGGACATGCTGACCAACGCGGGCGAGCGCTCGGCGATGACCCTGCCAAGCTCGGCAAAGGCCTGCGCCTCATTGGCAAAGAGCCGGCCAACAGCCTCGGAAGCTTCGGCGGTTTCCTGAAACATCAGGGAAGGTGTCTCGGTCATTTCAGTCTTTCCATATGAATCATGCCTGTGGGGCGGTGCGGAGTGGGGCGGTACGGGACGGGCCGTTCAGCCCGGTTCGTCGAGTGCGCGGTGAAGGTCGTCGCCATGACGCGCCAGCGCCGCAGCGGCTTCCTCGGGCGACAGGCCGCGCACCACCAGCACAGCCGGCTTTACGTGGAAGGCGGTCTTCTCCAGTGCGGCGCGGGCCGATGCCTCATCGCACTCCGCGACCTGCATCAGCATTTCGACGGCGCGCTGCACCAGCTTCTTGTTGGTCGGCTTCATATCGACCATGCGGCCACGGTAGACCTTGCCGAGGCGCATCATGACAGCGGTGGAGAAGAGGTTCATCGCAATCTTCTGGCTCGTGCCTGCGGCCATGCGCGTGGACCCGGCCAGGACTTCGCCACCGGTCTCGAGAAGCACGTCGCACTCGGCGTTTTCGAGAAGCGGGCTGCCGGGATTGTTGGCAATGCCGATGGTGAGCGCGCCACGCTCCCGCGCCGCCTCGATGGCCGCGCATGTGTACGGCGTGCTGCCACTGGCAGCCAGGCCGACCACCACGTCACGCGGGCCACAGTCGACACCGGCGATCTCGGCGCGGGCCGCATCCTCGTCGTCTTCCGCGCTTTCGCGCGCTTCGGCCACACTGATGCTGCCGCCGGCCAGAAGGAAAATGCAGCGCTCCTCCGGCCAGCCGAATGTCGGATAAAGCTCGACGGCATCCAGCATGCCCACACGGCCCGATGTACCCGCACCGACATAGATAAGCCGGCTATCAGGATCAACCAGGCGGCTGGCCGTTGCTTCAATGGCTGTTTCAAGCGCCGGCAGGGCGGCCCTGACCGCCTCCATTGCGGCCTGCTGACCGTCCAGCATGGCGGTGAGCATGTCGGCTGTCGCGAAGCGTTCAATGTCGCGATAGGCCTGGCTGGCGGTTTCCGTCGGTTTTGTCATGGCGAGCTCATCGGTTTCCGGTTTGCATGGCCCATGATAGACCAATCTAATACCAAATAGCTTATACAGGCTTTTTCTCCGGAATCCATTCCCTCTCTGCAAATCTCTTCGCAAATTCGGAAATTCGCCCCCAAACCCTGCAATCATTATGCTTCAAAAATAAGACAGTGTGGCCAGACGCAATGCCGGGCTTGCAAATCGGTATGGCCGGCTTCATAATTGGGCTTATATTGTTAAGACCAATTTTTTAATCGACAGGGAAACGCCAGACCCATGACCGACACCCGGCAGGACCAGGGAGAACCCATTGGCGCGTTTCTCGCACGCGACATGCAGGCCAGCGAAGCGGATGCGACCCCGCTTTACATCCGGCTCGCCAATGCAATTCGCCGCCTGATCGATGCGGGGACGCTGGAAGCCGGAACGGCCCTGCCCTCGGAGCGTATTCTGGCCGAGGCGACAGCGCTGTCACGCGTGACCGTGCGGCGGGGGATTGAGCTGCTGGTGCGGGAAGGCGTTCTGGAACAGCGCCGGGGGTCGGGCACCTATGTGCTGGAGCCGGCAGAGCGTTTCGAGCAGCCGCTGGCGGCGATCACCAGCTTCACCGAAGACATGCTCTCCTATGGCCGCAAGCCGGAAACACGCTGGCTGGCGCGCGAATACGCCAATCCGTCTGCCCAGGAAGCGATGGTGCTTGGCCTGTCGCCGGGCGACCGCGTGGTGCGGCTGCACCGGCTGCGGCTGGCCGATGCCCTGCCGCTCGCGGTGGAACTGGCCATCGTGCCGGCCGACCTTCTGCCCGATCTCTCAGCGCTCGGCACATCACTCTATGAAGCGCTGGCGCAGGCGGGCGCACGGCCGCACAAGGCCCTGCAACGCATGCATGCCTGCGCGCTGCCGGAGTTCGATGCGCGCCTGCTGGAGGCCGACGCCGGAGAGCCCGCGCTTTTTCTGGAGCGCATATCCCGCACGGCGGAGGGGCGCGTGGTCGAGTTCACGCGCTCCTATTTCAAGGGCGACAGGTTCGATTTCGTTGCCGAACTCAACCTGCAGCAGGAAACAGGCAGATAAAGCAATCCCAGGACAAGCGGGAACCGGTTTTCCGTCCGGAATTGCCAAAGACAGTGATGCTTCAGACCTTACAGGCGCTTCAAAGCGACTCGAGAAAGCGGACCAGATTGTCCCGGTCCTGCTTCGCCATTTCGACCACCCGGTCGCGCGCGGCCTGCGCCTCGCCCCCATGCCAGAGCACGGCTTCAAGCAGGGTGCGGGCGCGCCCGTCATGCAGGAAGGTCGCTTCCTCATTCACCGTGCCGGTGAGCCCGATGCCCCAGAGCGGCGGGGTGCGCCATTCATAGCCATCGGCAAGCCCTTCGGTCCGGTGATCGGCGAGGTCTTCACCCATGTCGTGCAAAAGCATGTCGGTATAGGGCCAGATCAGCTGGAACCTGAGCGCCGGATCGTCCACATCGCGACGCGTCACATATTTCGCACGATGGCAGGAGGCGCAGCCGCTTTCGTAAAACACTTTCTTGCCGGCGAGCACCTGCGGGTCGTCGACATCGCGACGGGCCGGAACGGCGAGATGGCTGGAATAGAAGGTGACGAGATCCAGCAGATCCTCGGGCACCTCTTCCGCGCCCAGCCGCTCCTGCGCACCGTGCGGCAGAGCCCGGCAGGCAGTCTGGGCTTCGGTGCAATCGCCCCAATGGTCGGGCGCGAGCGGCGATGAGAGCCCCATGTCGCCGGAGAAAGCGCCTGCGCTCTGCTCGGCAATGGTCGGCGCAATCGCCTTCCATCCGAAACGACCGAGACGCCACTCTCCCTGTGCATCGCGCACGCGGGCGGGCCGCCCGGAAATGCCATCGCCATCCTCGTCGTCCGGGTCCGCCCAGGCGAGGATATCAGCTTCGTGAACACTCTCCAGAAGTCCAAGGCCGATCATCGGCGGCGCAACGCGCGCCGACAGCATGAGATCATCACGGAACGGGCCGAAACCGGGCTCGGTGATGCCGAGCGCCGGCCGGCGCAGGGTGACGGTCTCGCCGCCCGCGAGCGCCACGGGCACATCCTCATAGGTGATCTGCACGCGGCCTTCGGGGTTGAGGCCGGCCACGGCGTGATCCTGAAGCTGCAGCCCGTACACGAGATCGGGCGCGGCATGCAGCCGCCCGTCGGCAATCGCCTCCTGCTGCTCCTTATTCGGCGGCACCGAAACGCGCACAAGCAGCGACACGGCGGAATCTTCAACCCGCGCCGGCGCATGGCCGCGCCCGTCCTTGATGTGGCACGACTGGCAGGCCCGCGCATTGAACAGCGGCCCCAGCCCGTCGGAGGCCTGCGTGGAAGCGGGCGACGACACCCAGTCCTTGCGGAACAGGCCGTTGCCCAAAAGGAAGCGCTCCAGCGCCTCGAATTCCAGATTGGCCGACGAATGGGAGAACGCATCGGCATTGATGCGCTTGGTGGAGGTTGCCGCGCCCGCGGCCATGCGCTCGAAGCGCTCCGCCTTTTCAAACTGCCCGGCGGGCTTCGTGACCTTTTCGACCCGGGCGCGATCCTTCTCCGTCAGGTCGTCGCGCGTTTCGGGCAGCGAACCTCCCGCATGGGCGGTCATGACAAGGGCTGAGAGAAGAACGAGGAGCGTCGTGCTGCGGGCAATCATGTTCATGGCGGAACTTGTTGGCTGTGTCGCCGGGCCGGCATGGCGGCCCGGCGGCAATTGGCTCTTATTCGAAAACGGCTTCCGGATTGTCGAGACTGTCGGAACCCTCAAGCTCGATCCCGGACAGGTCGAGCGCGACGATGACGCGTTCCAGCGAACGGGTCTGATCAACGAGACCGTCAATCGCCGCCTGAACGACCGCGTTGCCCTCTTCATTGCCCTGACCGATCATCTGGTCATAGGCCTCGCCGCCGTCGGCGCGCGCCTTCATCACGGCCATCGCTTCGAGCGTGGTGTCGAGCTTCGCCTTCACTTCATCGGCGAGGGCCGCATCCTTTTCCGACACCAGATCGGCGAGACCTGGCCCCTCGACCGTGGAACCGTCGACACGCTCATAGGCGCCGAAATAGACGTTCCGGATGCCAACGACATCGTAGTAATGGCTGTTGTGCGTGTTGTCGGAGAAGCAGTCATGCTCCTCCTCCGGGTCGTTCAGGAGCAGGCCGAGCTTCATGCGCTCGCCTGCCAGTTCGCCATAGGAGAGCGAGCCCAGACCGGTCAGCATCGCCGTCAGGCCCGCCTGCGGGTCCGCCATCACTTCGGCACGGGCTTCCCCTTCGGTTTCCCAGTTGGCGACCATCTCTTCGAGATCCGTGATCAGGAGATCGGCGGCAGCCTGAAGATACTGCGCGCGGCGCTCGCAATTGCCGCCGGTGCAGTTTTCCGTGTCGAAATCCGTGTAAGCACGTGTTCCCGCACCGGCGTCGGTGCCGTTCAGGTCCTGCCCCCAGAGAAGAAACTCGATGGCGTGGTAACCGGTGGCGACGTTGGCCTCGATGCCGCCAACCTCGTGCAGCGACGCGATCACCTCGGTGGTGATTTCGGTAACGTCGATATCCGTACCGCCAGCGCTTACCTTGTCATTGGCGATCACATTGACCGTGTAGAACTCGTTGGCGTCCGACTCCGTGCCATAGCTTGCATCGACATAGTCGATGAGGCCCTCGTCCAGAGGCCAGGCATTCACCTTGCCTTCCCACTCATCCACGATGGCGTTGCCAAAACGGAAGGCCTCGGTCTGCTGGTAGGGAACGCGTGAAGCGAGCCATGCCTCGCGGGCGGCAGCCATGGTCTCTTCCGACGGTGTTTCGACAAGCGCATTGATCGCCGTGCGCAGCTCTTTCGCCGTCTCGAGACTGTCCTGATAGGTCGCGAGAGCGATATCCGCGTAGGTCTCGACCACTTCCTGCGGTTCAGCGGCAATGGCCGGCGCTGCCATGACCGCCATGATTGCAGAGCCGAGCAGTAAACGACGTTTCATGAAGACTTCCCCTCTTCCAAACCTGAAAACAGGCGCTGCCATTGCCATCGACAACGGACGCGCACGGCCTCGTGGCCGCCACTCAATAATGTGGACTTAAATTATCAGGTTTAGAAAGGCAAGCCCGACGGGCGCATTGCGCGCCCGCTATTCCATGGCTTTCACCGCGATAACGGCATTGGTGCCACCGAAAGCAAAACCATTGCTGAGGGCGACGCGCACATCGCGCCTGCGCGCTTCATTGGGCGTGACGTCCAGATCGCATTCCGGGTCGGCTTCGCGATAGCCCGCCGTTGGCGGGACGATACCCTCCCGGATCGCCATGACGCAGGCGATGAGTTCCAGCGCGCCCGATGCGCCAAGGCAGTGAGCATGCATCGACTTGGTGGACGACACGGAAAGCTTCGAGGCATGTGCGCCGAACACGCGCTTGATCGCTTCGGTCTCAATGCGGTCATTGGCCTTGGTGCCTGTGCCATGCGCGTTGATGTAATCGACATCGGAGGGGGCGAGACCGGCCTCGTTCAGACAGGCCTGAAGCGCGGCGGAAGGCCCCTCGACCGTGGGGGCCACGATATCGGACGCATCGGCCGACATGCCGCCACCGGCCAGCTCGGCTAGAATGGTCGCGCCACGCGCCTGCGCATGTTCGAGCGTCTCGAGCACCACCATGCCCGCGCCTTCGCCCAGCACCAGACCATTGCGGTCGGCAGAGAACGGGCGGCAGGTTTCCGAAGCCAGAACGCGCAGCGCTTCCCAGCCCTTCAGAATGCCGTAGATCAGCGGCGCATCGGAGCCACCGGCAAGCATGACATCGGCACGACCGAGACGAAGCTGGTCTGCCGCCGAAAGGATCGCGTGGTTGGAAGACGCGCAGGCAGAGGTCGCGCCGAACACCGGGCCGCGCAGCCCGAGCGTCATGCTGACCTGTCCGGCAGCTGCACCGGGCATCACGCGCGGAACCGTGAAGATGCCCGTTCGCGGCTTCCCTTCCAGAAGGATCGCGCGATAGCTTTCCTCGATGGCTTCCCAGCCGCAGACACCGGTGCCGACCACGGCACCAACGCGGTGCGTATTGGCATCGTCCACGGCAAAGCCCGACTGGCTCATGGCCTCCTGCGCCGCAATGGATGCGAGCAGGCTGAAGCGGTCCATGGTGACGAGCCGCTTGCGGTCCAGACCGTGCTCCGGCAGCTGCTTGATCTCGGCGCCAATGCGCACTTTCAGTTCATGCAGCGGCGCCGTGGTGATGGGACCAATCGCCTGACGGCCCGCGCGCATGCCCGACCAGATGGCCGGGGCATCCGTTCCAAGCGCGCAAATGCCACCAATGCCCGTTATGACGATGCGTGGAGCTGTCATCTAGTTCTTGGAGTCCACCAGTTCGCGCACGGCGGCGACGATGTCCCTGACGGTCTCCATGCTTTCCCAGGCCTCGGCGGTGTTCATCTCCACTTCGATGTTGAACTCGTCTTCGACATCGAAAATGATCTCGGTGAGTTCGAGGGAGTGAATGCCAAGGTCGGCGAGCGGCGTATCGAGCGTTATCGTCTCGACCTCGTCCTGCGCATGGGTCTTGATCTTCTCAAGGATCGTCTTGCCGATCTCATCCGTGCTCAAACTGGTCTCAGCATTCATGAAGCGTCTCCTTGGACAACTTTTACGCAGGCTAGGATGCCATCGGGCAAGGCGTCCACGCTCAACTCTATAAAATCGCAGACATAAGAAACCAAAGCGTGTCCTGCGGCAAGAGTTTGCAGTGCAATTCCGCCGCGCATCACCGCGTCAGTTTTCGTTCACGCCACCCTTTACGAAAATGGTTACGGTGCCGTCCTCACCATAGTCCAGCGCGACCACATCGCGGACCTGGATGGAACGCGAATCCACCGCATGGAAGAACAGCGCACTGCCTTCGATGGCTTCACGCAGAATGGCGATTTCTTTCTCATGCTCGGCAATCGCCTTGGCGATGTCCTGCCCCTTCCTGTCCAGATCGGGCAGGAGAACGATATCCAGTTCTTCAAGCGAGAAGGTCTTGCGCACGCGCTCGGCATTCTGCGTCGTGATGCCGATTGCCGCGATGATGCGCTTGCTCGCCGTCTCCGGTTCGACTTCCTCGGTTTTCACCTCGGAGCCCACAATGGCATCGATTGCTTCTTCGCTCTTCAGCCCCTGCGCGAAAAGCGGAGACTGCAAAGCGATGACCATCGTCAATGCAAGTGCGGCTCGTAGCGGCATGGGCCGACATCCGATGTTCAAGGTCATGACTCAATCCTGTAGATTCGCCGCGCAGAAAACATGTTCTGCCAGAGAAGGCAACGGGCGGGGGCCGGGCAGGTTCCCTTACAACCGGGTCGCGTAATCCGAAACCAGCAGCCGACAGGGCTCCTCATCTTCCTCGATTTCGGAGAAGCGGGCGATCGGCTCTGCGAAGATGTTGTCCGTCACGTCATCATTGACGGTCGAGACCTCGCCGATCAGCACGTCCTCCCTCTCGCCCCAGAATGCATGCCAGACGCCCGGCAGAAGCGTGACGCTCTCGCCCGGCTCCAGACGCAGGACTCCGCCGGCATCCACGCGCCGCATCACGCCATCGGTCGGCACGCGCACGGGCGAGACACGGTCGATCCCGCCTTCCGGATCAGACCCGAAAAGCTCGATGCACAGCGTGCCGCCACCACGGTTGATGATGTCTTCGGCCTTGATCGCGTGGGTGTGCAGCGGCGCGAGCTGGTCACGCCGGGAGATCATGATCTTCTCGGCATAGAGCATGCCGCGGCCATGCTTCAAATCTTCCTGATTGCCGTTACGCACCGTGAAGAGAAAGAGGCCGCGCCGGTCGAAATCGCCAGCGCCATAGTCGGTGATGTCCCAGCCGAGCCGCGCATCGACAATGCCGTCGATTGCAGCGCGCCGGTGCTTCATCTCTTCCGGGGTCCAGTCGGCGAAGGGCGGCAGCACATAGCCGAAGGAGCGGATGAACTCTTCTCCCTGGCGCAGGATCTCGTTCACTCTCGAGCGCTTCACCGCAACCTCCCTCGTGCGAAACCGACTTGATGTGTGGTCGTAGCGCAAGCCCGGCATTCCGCCAAGGTGTTTTGCCCGGCCGGATCTTGCGTAACCCACTTGATCTTGCGCAACGCACCGGCCAGCCTCATCAATAGAATGCCCATCCTCAAACCGGCGTCGCACCGGACATGAAGCACAAACCGGGATCTCTCGATGTATCTGAACGCCGTTATCCTGCTGACCGTCGTCGCGGTGATGCTGGCGCTGTGGTCGCCGCGTCTCCATGGCCGGCCGACATGGAGGGCGATGACCACGCCGCTGGCCTCCATCATCGGCAGCGGGTTTCTCGTTCTGGGGCCAATCCTCAATTTCGCCTATGGCGTCAACGCGCCGCTCGTCATGCTGGCGCTGTGTCTGGGCGCGTATCTGTTCGGCGCGGCGATCCGCTACAATATGAGCATGCTGCAGGCGGAAGCGGGACGGCACGGCAGCAGGCTGGAAACGCTTCTGGAAACGACAGCCTCAGCGAGCCTCGGCTTCGCCTACATCATCTCGGTCGCCTATTATCTGAACCTGTTCGGCGCTTTCGGCGTGAGCCTGACCGAAGCCAACCAGCCAACGGATGCACGGCTTCTGACATCGGCCGTCTATGTGCTGATCCTGATGGTTGGCTGGACGCGCGGTTTCCGGGCGCTCGAAAAGATGGAGTACGCGTCCGTCGCGCTCAAGCTCGCCATCATTGCCGGCCTGCTGGTCGGTCTCGGCATCTTCTTCATCCAGCATGTGTCGGCGCATGACATGATCCTGCGCGCGCCAAGTGTGAGCGGCTGGCACGCCATCGCCCTTGCCTTCGGACTGATCGTGACGGTTCAGGGGTTTGAGACATCGCGCTATCTCGGCCGCGACTATGACACGCCGACGCTGATCCGCTCGATGAAGCTGGCGCAATGGATCTCGACCGGCATCTATATGAGCTACATCCTGCTGATCAGCTACACCTTCGACATCGACGGGCAACCGCTCACGGAAACGGCCATCATTGGCATGATGGCCGCCGTCGCGCCGATCCTCTCCGTGCTTCTGGTGGCAGCGGGACTGGCCGCGCAGTTCAGCGCGGCAGTGGCGGACACGAGCGGATCGGGCGGGCTTCTGACAGAGCTGACGCGCGGTCGGCTTACGCCCAGGCGGTCCTACGCCCTGCTTGTGGCGGTGGGCCTCGCTCTCACCTGGTCGGCGGATGTGTTCCACATCATCAGCTACGCGTCGCGGGCCTTCGCGCTTTACTACATGCTGCAGGCCGCACTTGCCGCAGCCAAGGCATGGCGTGATGCAAACAGCCCGTGGCGCGCGGCGGGGTTCGCCGCGCTGGCGCTGCTCGGCCTGGCGATCGTGGTTCTGGGGGTGCCGGTCGAGACGTAAGACCGGACCGGGATCAGAACGCCTTGAAGGTCAAAGTGGTGAGCGAACGGCGAATGCCGGGCACATTGGCGATGTTCTCGCTGACGAACTTGCCGATATCGACACCGTCATCGATGTAGACCTTCATGAGCAGGTCGTAATCGCCGCTCGTGGAGTAAAGCTCCGAGGCGATTTCGCGCTTGTAGAGTTCGTCGGCCACCTCATAGGTCTTGCCGGGTTTGCAGCGCAGTTGAACGAAGACAGGTCTCATAAGGGCTCCATGGAGCAAGTTCGAAACAGGGTCGGGCCAGACTTGGCCCATCGCGTTACGCTGTCAACAGACAGCGCACGATCTGATGGGATGAATCCGCGAGCCCGTCAATGACATCGAAATGATGGCGGTCGGGTTCTTCCACAGCAGCGGTCTGCGCACCAAGCCCGACCCAGACATTGGCGAGAAGCGCATTCTGGCGCAGGAACTCGCCCCGCTCCGAAGCGCCAACCCAGCAGGTTACGCGCACGCCAGGGATGGGCGCGAGCAGCGCCGGGCTTTCCGCCAGCGCCTCCTCTTGCGTGATCTTCAGCCCCTCATTCATCGCCGTCTTCATCATCGGGCGCAGATCATGCACGCCGGAGATCGACAGGACATGGCGAAGGCGCGCGCGCACATCCGCAGGCAGCGGTGAGGTCTCGCAGGCCATGCGCGAAGCAAGGTGGCCGCCCGCCGAATGGCCGGTCAGGACGAGCGGTCCATCGACGCGTCCGGAAGCGGCGGTGACCGCCGCGCCGATCTCGCGCACGATGCCGGAAATCGAGTTTTCGGGGCACAGCGTGTAGGACGGCATGGCCACCGCATAGCCGCTGTCGACCGCACCGGCGGCCAGATGCGACCAGAAGCTCTTGTCGAGTTTCAGCCAGAAACCGCCATGGATGAACACCACCAGACCGGCCGGCTTTCCTTCCGGCAGAAACAGGTCGAAGCGGTTGCGTGCGCCGTCGCCATAGGGAATGTCGAGCTCGGCCCGGCCAGCGGCCGAAAGCGCATCACGATAGGCCTGCGCCGGGGCTACCCAGGCATCCGGCCAGCGGTCGCCCTGCGGAATGTTGACGCCATTCGCATAGGCGTCATCCCAGTCCGAAACCTGACGATAGAACATGTTCAATTCTCCCTCCGCGCCGCCCTCCGCACATGGCAACAGGGCCTGCATAGCCGTGCCAGCCTCCACTGTCATCATTGCGGATCGTGATGTACACTGCGCCCAGACCGGACATATTTCAACCTTAAAATTTCATGCTTGAAATGTCGTCTGTCCGGTGCAATGCTCCAAGCTTACAAAGCCAGGCGTAGAGCAATCCTGGGAGGAAGGAGCTCGAGCATGAAAGTCGCAATTCTCGGCGGTGGTCCGGCGGGCCTCTATTTCGCAATCTCCATGAAGCTGCGCGATGCAGCCCACGACATCACGGTTTTCGAGCGCAACAAGCCCGATGACACGTTCGGCTGGGGCGTGGTTCTCTCTGACGAAACCCTCGACAATCTGGCGGAAAACGACCCCGTCAGCGCCGAGCGCATCCGCGAACATTTCGCCTATTGGGACGACATCGCCGTGGTGCACAAGGGCGTGCGCACGCTCTCCACGGGACACGGATTCTGCGGCATTGGCCGCATGCGCCTGCTCATTCTCTTGCAGGAGCGCGCCCGCGAACTCGGCATCAGGCTCGAATTCGAGACGGAGATCGACGATCCCCGCCCCTTCATGGCCGAATACGACATGGTGCTGGCCTCCGACGGCCTGAACTCGCGGACGCGAACCACCTTCGCCGACGTGTTCAAGCCCGACATCGACGTGCGCAAATGCAAGTTCGTCTGGCTTGGCACCCATCAGAAATTCGACGACGCCTTCACCTTCATCTTCGAGAAGACAGAGCATGGCTGGGTGTGGGCGCACGCCTACCAGTTCGATGACGAGACCGCGACTTTCATCGTGGAGTGCGGCCCGGAGACCTGGGAGAAGTTTGGCTTCGGCGAGATGAGCCAGCAGGATTCCATCGCCGTATGCGAGCGGATCTTCAAGGATCATCTGGGCGGCCACAAGCTGATGACCAACGCCAACCACATTCGTGGTTCGGCATGGATCAACTTCCCGCGCGTGCTGTGCGAACGCTGGTCGCATGAGAATATCGCGCTGATGGGCGATGCGGCGGCAAGCGCGCATTTCTCCATCGGCTCGGGCACCAAGCTGGCGCTCGAAAGCGCCATCGCGCTGGCTGAATATCTGCACACCGAACCGACGCTGAAAGAAGCCTTCGACAAATACGAAGACGCTCGGCGGCTGGAAGTGCTGCGCCTGCAGTCGGCGGCGCGCAACTCGCTGGAGTGGTTCGAGGAGGTGGAGCGCTATCTCGATCTCGACCCGGTGCAGTTCAACTATTCGCTGCTCACCCGCTCGCAGCGCATCAGCCATGAGAACCTGCGCCTGCGTGATCCCGAATGGCTTGCGGATGCGGAGACCTGGTTCCAGCAGCAGGCAGGCGCCGAGGACAATGCCGCCCGCGCGCCCATGTTCGCGCCCTACAAGCTGCGCGGCCTGACGCTGAAGAACCGCGTCGTCGTCTCGCCCATGGCTCAGTACAAGGCCGTCGACGGCTGCCCGACCGACTGGCACATGGTGCATTATTGCGAGCGCGCCAAGGGCGGCGCGGGTCTCGTCTATATCGAGATGACCTGTGTGAGCCCCGAGGGCCGCATCACGCCCGGCTGCCCCGGTTTCTACAAGCCGGAGCACGAAGCCGCTTGGACGCGCATCGTCGATTTCGTTCACCGTGAGACCGATGCGCGGATCTGCGCGCAGATCGGCCATTCGGGTCCCAAGGGCTCGACCCAACTCGGCTGGGAAGAGATGGACGCACCGCTGAAAGACGGCAACTGGCCACTCATGGCCGCCTCCGAAGTGGCATGGTCCGACGCGAACCAGACGCCGAAGGCGATGGACCGCGACGACATGGACGCGGTGCGCGACCAGTTCGTCGCTGCCGCCGGGATGGCGGAGCGCTGCGGGTTCGACATGCTCGAACTGCACTTTGCGCACGGCTATCTGCTGTCGTCCTTCATCTCGCCGATGACCAACAAGCGCACGGATGACTATGGCGGCAGCCTGGAAAACCGCATGCGCTATCCGCTGGAGATCTTCGCTGCGGTACGGGCCGCATGGCCGGAAGACAAGCCGATCTCGGTGCGCATCTCGGCCAATGACTGGGTGGGCGACGCAGGCGTGACCCCGGCCGAAGCCGTGGAGATTGCGCGCATGCTGCAGGAAGCCGGCGTCGACATCTGCGACGTCTCGGCGGGCCAGACCTCGAAACAGGCGCGCCCGGTTTATGGCCGCATGTTCCAGACCCCGTTCTCCGACCGCATCCGCAACGAGACCGGCATGGCGACCATGGCCGTCGGCAACATCTATGAGCCGGATCACGTCAACTCGATCCTGATGGCCGGCCGTGCAGACCTCGTCTGCCTCGCCCGTCCGCATCTGGCCGATCCCTACTGGACGCTGCATGCTGCGGCAACGCTGGGCGACAGGGGCGTGACCTGGCCCGATCCCTACCTGCCCGGCCGCGACCAGCTCTACCGGCTTGCCGAGCGGGCCGAGCAGATGACGGGGAAGGTGTGATCATGTTTTCCGAGCGCTGGCTCTGCCCCTCATCCTCACCTTCTCCCCGCGCACGGGGAGAAGGGGGCATCAACGTCGCCGCTTCGTCCTTCTCCCCGCCTGCGGAGAGAAGGTGCCGACAGGCGGATGAGGGGCATCGCCCGGCGTCAAGGAAAGGGCCGATACGATGACCGGTTCACGCCACGCACTTGTGACAGGCGGCGGAACGGGCGTCGGCGAGGCCGTGGCCCTTGCGCTCGCGGAAGCCGGCATCGATGTCACGATCTGCGGGCGGCGCGCCGAGCCGCTTGAAAAAGTGGCGACCCGGCACGAACGCATCCATGCGCTGACTGCCGACGTGACCGACGAAGCCTCGATGCAGGCGCTCTACGAGACGGCGGAAGCCGCGCGCGGCCCCTTCGACATCGTCATTGCCAATGCGGGCACGGCCTCCAGCGCGCCCGCCCATCGCACGAAGCTCGAAGACTGGAACCGCATCCTCGACGTCAACATGACCGGGGCGTTCCTGAGCGTGAAGCCAGCGCTTTCGCCCATGGCCAAGCGCGGCAATGGCCGCATCATCTTCATCGCGTCCGTGGCCGGCCTGAAGGGCTACGCCTATGTCGCGCCCTATGTTGCATCGAAGCATGGCGTCATCGGCCTGATGCGCGCACTCTCCGTCGAGCTGGTGAAGACCGGCGTGACGGTGAACGCGATCTGCCCCGGTTACGTGGAAACCGAGATGCTGGAAGAATCCATTCAGCGCGTGGTCGAGAAGACCGGGCGTAGCCACGAGGAAGCCCGCAAGGGGTTCGTCGAAGCCAATCCCCATGGCCGGCTGATTCAGCCCCGGGAAGTGGCCGCTGCTGCGCTTTGGCTCATCAGCCCCGAGGCCAATTCGGTCACCGGCCAGTCGATTTCCATCTCTGGAGGTGAAACATGGTAAGCGCTCCCCTCGCCGCTGTTCGCAGCGGCGCTCCGGCAAAGGAACGCCTGCGCCTGTGGATCAGAATTCTGCGCGCCTCGCGCCTGGTCGAGGCGGTTCTGCGCGAACGGCTCAAAGCCCGCTTCAACACCACGCTGCCGCGCTTCGATGTGCTGTCCGTGCTCGACCGCGCGCCCGAAGGCATGGCGATGAGCGACATTTCGCGCTTTCTTCTCGTGTCGAACGGCAATGTGACCGGGATCGTGGAACGGCTCGTCACCGACGGGCTCGCCTGCCGCACGAAGCGCGACGGCGACCGCCGCACCTCGATCATCAAGCTGACGCCGGCCGGCAAGGAAGCCTTCGCCGCCATGGCCGAAGCGCATGAGCGCTGGATCAACGAACTGCTCGGCAATCTGCCCGAGGAAGAAGCCCGGGCGCTGGCCGGCACACTCAAGACATTCGAAAGCAATTGGGAGGGCGGGGTATGAGCTCCATGGCGGGTTTAAAGCCGCAGCATTTCATCTGGCGGATGGAGGGCAATGTCGCGCTGATCCAGCTTGACCGGCCCGACCGCAAGAACCCGCTCACCTTCGAGTCCTATGCCGAGCTGCGCGATACGTTCCGCGCCCTCCCCTATGCAGATGACGTGGATGCGGTCGTGTTCCTGCCCAATGGCGGAAACTTCTGCTCGGGCGGCGATGTGCACGACATCATCGGCCCGCTGGTCGACATGGACATGAAGGGCCTGCTCGCCTTCACCCGCATGACCGGCGATCTGGTGAAGGCGATGATCGCCTGCAACAAGCCGATCATCTCCGCCATCGACGGCGTGGCGGTTGGCGCCGGCGCAATCATCGCCATGGCGTCCGACCTGCGGCTGGCGACACCGGAGGCGAAGGCCGCATTTCTGTTCACCCGCGTCGGGCTGGCAGGCTGCGACATGGGCGCATGCGCCATGCTCCCGCGCATCATCGGTCAGGGCCGTGCGGCGGAACTGCTCTACACCGGCCGCTCCATGAGTGCGGAGGAAGGCGAGCGCTGGGGCTTCTACAACAGGCTCGTCGCCGCCGACGCACTTGAAGCGGAGGCGCTGAACATGGCCGCGCGGATCGCCGCCGGACCGACCTTCGCGCATGGCATCACAAAGACGCAGCTCAATCAGGAATGGTCGATGGGTCTGGAACAGGCCATCGAGGCGGAAGCCCAGGCGCAGGCGATCTGCATGCAGACCCGGGATTTCGAGCGCGCCTACCGCGCGTTCGTCGCCAAGGAAAAACCGGTTTTTGAGGGGGATTGATGGCTGATCGTTCGTTTCTGGACTGGCCTTTCTTCGAGCAGCGCCACCGCGACTGGGCCGACAGGCTGGATGCGTGGTGCGCCAAAAACCTCCCCGTCGACCACAGCGACGTGGACGCCGCCTGCCGCGACCTCGTCGCCCGGCTTGGCGAAGCGGGTTTCCTGAAACCCACCGCAGTCGACACGGCCAATCCCGGCCCGCTCGACGTGCGCACATTATGCCTGACCCGTGAAACGCTGGCCCGTCATGACGGGCTGGCCGATTTCGCGTTCGCCATGCAGGGCCTCGGCACCGGGGCGATCAGCCTGTTCGGCACGCCGGAGCAGCAGCAATGGCTCGACAGGACGCGGGCGGGCAAGGCGCTCTCGGCTTTCGCCCTGTCGGAACCGCGCTCCGGTTCGGACGTGGCGAACATGGACATGGCCGCCACCCGGGACGGCGGCGACTATGTGCTGTCCGGCGAGAAGACCTGGATCTCCAATGGCGGGATCGCCGACCTCTACACCGTGTTTGCCCGCACCGGCGAAGCGCCGGGCGCAAGAGGCATCTCGGCCTTTCTCGTACCTGCCGACACGCCGGGGCTGGAGGTCGCGGAGCGCCTCGACGTGATCGCGCCGCATCCGCTGGCGCGGCTTGCCTTCAACGATGTGCGCGTGCCCGCCTCCGCCATGATCGGCAAGCCGGGCGATGGCTTCAAGATCGCCATGTCGGTGCTCGACGTGTTTCGCTCGACCGTGGGTTCGGCCGCACTCGGCTTCGCACGCCGCGCGCTTGATGAGACCCTGGAGCGGGCAGGCAGCCGCGAGCTTTTCGGTGCGCCGCTGTTCGACCTGCAGATGGTGCAGGGACATATCGCCGAGATGGCGCTCGACATCGACGCTGCAGCACTCCTCATCTACCGCGCAGCCTGGACCAAGGACATGGGCGCACCGCGCGTCACCCGCGAGGCGGCAATGGCCAAGCTGTTCGCCACCGACCGGGCGCAGGAGGTGATCGACAAGGCAGTGCAGATACATGGCGGCGACGGTGTGCGCCGCGGACACATTGTGGAGAGCCTGTACCGGGAGATCAGGGCGCTCCGCATTTATGAGGGCGCATCAGACGTCCAGAAAGTCGTGATCGCACGGCAAACGATGAAATAGGGAGGAAACATGCTCGGACCGACAGGTCATACCGACACCTTTGCGCGGGACAATCTCCCGCCGGAAGACCAATGGCCGGCCTTCCTTCTCGATGGCTTTGACTACCCCGAATATCTGAACGCCGGCGTCGAGCTGACCGACCGCCTGGTCGAGCGCGGTTTCGGCGATCATGTGGCGCTGATCGGCAATGGACGCCGCCGCACCTACAAGGAACTGGCGGACTGGACGAGCCGCCTTGCCAATGCGCTGGTCGAGGATTACGGCGTCAAGCCGGGCAATCGCATCCTGATCCGCTCGGCCAACAATCCGGCCATGGTGGCCTGCTGGCTCGCCGCCACCAAGGCGGGCGCGGTTGTGGTCAACACCATGCCGATGCTGCGCGCGGGCGAGCTGGCCAAGATCGTCGACAAGGCCGAGATCGAGCTGGCGCTGTGCGACACGCGCATCAAGGACGAGCTGGTGGCCTGCGCCAAGGAAAGCCGCTTCCTCAAGAAGGTGGTGGGCTTTGACGGCACGGCCAATTTCGATGCCGAGCTGGATCGCATCGCGCTCGACAAGCCGGTCACGTTCGACGCGGTGAAGACGGGCCGTGACGATGTCGCGCTTCTGGGGTTCACCTCCGGCACCACCGGCATCCCCAAGGCCACCATGCACTTCCACCGCGATCTGCTGATCATCGCCGACGCCTATGCGAAGGAAGTGCTTCAGGTCACGCCGGACGACGTGTTCGTCGGATCGCCCCCGCTTGCCTTCACCTTCGGGCTTGGTGGTCTGGCGATCTTCCCGCTGCGTTTCGGCGCAACGGCGACGCTTCTTGAAAGCGCCACCCCGCCCAACATGATCGAGATCATCGAGAAGTACCGCGCGACGGTGAGCTTCACCGCGCCCACCGCCTACCGCGCCATGATGGCGGCGATGGACGAAGGGGCGGACCTTTCCTCGCTGCGCGTTGCCGTTTCGGCAGGCGAGACCCTGCCGGGACCGGTATTCGAGGCATGGACGGAGAAGACCGGAAAGCCGATCCTCGATGGCATCGGCGCAACCGAGATGCTGCACATCTTCATCTCCAACCGGTTCGACGACCGGCACCCGGCAACCACGGGTCGCCCGGTGACCGGCTATGAAGCGCGAATCGTGGACGAGGACATGAACGAGCTGCCGCGCGGCGAAACCGGCCGGCTGGCCGTGCGCGGCCCGACCGGCTGCCGCTATCTCGCCGACGAACGGCAGAAAGAGTATGTGCGCGCCGGCTGGAACCTGACGGGCGACAGCTTCTATCAGGATGAGGAGGGCCGCTTCCATTTCGCCGCCCGCTCCGATGACATGATCCTTTCCTCCGGCTACAACATCGCCGGCCCCGAGGTTGAAGCGGCATTACTCGCCCATTCCGAGGTGCTGGAATGCGCCGTGATCGGCGCGCCGAACGAGGAACGCGGGCAGATCGTTGAAGCGCATGTGGTGCTGGCCGAGGGTGTGGCCCGCGACGAAGCAACGGCGAAACGCCTGCAGGACCACGTGAAGGCGGTGATCGCGCCCTACAAATATCCGCGCTCGATCAGGTTTCTCGATGCTCTGCCAAAAACAGAGACGGGCAAGATCCAGCGTTTCCGCTTGAGAGAGACAGACTGAACCATGGCCAGCCAACCGGAACTCGATGACGACAACGCGGCGGACATCAAGCCGCCCATGTCCTACAGCGACTATCTGCATCTGGAGAAGATCCTCGATGCGCAGGAGCCTCTGTCTCCGGCGCGTGACGAGCTGCTTTTCATCATCCAGCACCAGACATCCGAACTCTGGATGAAGCTCGCCATCACCGAGATCCGGTCGGCGCGCGCCGCCATCGCCGATGACCAGCTGCGCCCTGCCTTCAAGATGCTGACCCGCGTGGCCCGCATCTTCGAGCAGCTCAACAGCGCATGGGACGTGCTGCGCACCATGACGCCGAGCGAATACTCCATGTTCCGCGATGCGCTTGGCCAGTCCTCGGGCTTCCAGTCGTGGCAGTACCGCTCCATCGAGTTCCTGGCCGGCAACCGCAACCTGGCGATGCTCAAACCCCATTCGGACCTGCCGCAGATCACGGCGCGTCTTGAGGAGATCCTCGCCGAGCCGAGCCTTTACGACGAGGCGCTGCGGCTTCTGGAGCGCAATGGCTTCGACATCGGCGCTGACGCCGGACGCACCGACTGGCGCACAAGGCGCGAGGCCAACGACCAGGTGCAGAAGGCCTGGAAGGCCGTCTACTCAAAGCCCGACGAGCACTGGGCGCTTTACGAACTCGCCGAAAAACTGATCGACTTCGAGGACTATTTCCGCCGCTGGCGCTTCAACCATGTGACGACGGTGGAACGCATCATCGGCCTGAAGCGCGGCACGGGCGGCACGTCCGGCGTTTCCTATTTGCGCAAGATGCTGGATGTGGAACTATTCCCCGAGCTCTGGCGTGTCCGCACGGACATGTAGCCTGAGAAACGGGTGACAAAGCCGAAAATAACGGCAACTAATAACCTGGGAACCATTGGGAGACACTTCATGAAAAAGCTTATTGCAGCGAGCCTGTTTGCCCTGTCGGCAAGCGTTGCCGGCAACGCCTTTGCCGAGCCGGTCAAGATCGGCATGATCACCACGCTTTCCGGCGGCGGCGCAGGACTGGGCATCGACGCCCGCGACGGCTTCATGCTGGCGATCGAACAGTCCGGCAACAAGGACATCGAGGTCATCACCGAAGATGATGCGCGCAAGCCGGAACTTGCCGTGCAGATTGCGGACAAGATGATCCAGAGCGACAAGGTGGACCTGATGACGGGCATCATCTGGTCGAACCTGGCCATGGCCGTCGTGCCGTCGGCAACGGCGCAGGATGTGATTTACCTGTCGGTCAATGCCGGCCCCTCTGCTCTTGCCGGCGCTGGCTGCAGCCCAAACTATTTCAACGTCGCCTACCAGAACGACAATTTCCACGAAGCGATGGGCGAGGCCGCCAACAAGGACTTCAAGAAGACCTTCATCATGGCCCCCAACTACCCGGCCGGCAAGGACTCGCTCACCGGCTTCAAGCGCTTCTACAAGGGTGAGCTCGCCGGCGAGGTCTACACCAAGCTCGGACAGACGGACTATGCCGCCGAGATCGCACAGATCCGCGCATCGGATGCAGACTCGGTGTTCATCTTCCTGCCGGGCGGCATGGGCGTCGCCTTCACCAAGCAGTATGCGCAGTCGGGCGTCGACCTGCCGCTGATGGGGCCTGCCTTCTCGTTCAGCCAGGACGTTCTGCCGGCAATCGGCGACGCGGCGCTTGGCGTGAAGAACTCGGCATCGTGGGCCTATGACCTCGACAATGAAGCCAACAAGACCTTCGTCGAGGGCTTCAAGGAAGCCTATGGCCGCCTGCCCTCCGTCTACGCGGCGCAGGCCTATGACACGGCGAACCTGATCCTCTCCGCCGCCGGCAAGGCAAGCGTGAAGGACAAGGATGCGTTCCGTGCAGCGCTGAAGGAAGCGGATTTCGATTCGGTTCGCGGCAAGTTCTCCTTCAACAGCAACAACCACCCGATCCAGAACTTCTATGTCCGCGAGGTGGTGAAGGACGGTGACACGCTGACCAACAAGATCGTTTCCACGGCGTTCACCGACCATCAGGACGCCTACGCGGCCGAGTGCAAAATGTAGGACAGCTTCCTTCTCCCCGCTGGCGGGGAGAAGGTGCCGGCAGGCGGATGAGGGGCGGGCGCCAGTCTTTGCAGATCATGGCGCAGCCCCTCACCCTCACCCTCTCCCGGTGAACAGGGAGAGGGAGACGTCCACGCAGCGCTCCACCTCNGGCGCCAGTCTTTGCAGATCATGGCGCAGCCCCTCACCCTCACCCTCTCCCGGTGAACAGGGAGAGGGAGACGTCCACGCAGCGCTCCACCTCAAAACCAGACGGCGAAAGCTCCCCGTGTCCCTGACCCTTCTCATTGAGCAGATCCTGAATGGCCTGCAGTTCGGCGTGATGCTGTTCCTGATGGCCGCCGGCCTGACGCTGATCTTCGGCGTCATGGGGCTCATCAACCTTGCGCATGGTTCGCTCTTCATGGTCGGCGCATTTGCCTGCGCGACCGTGGCCGCAGCGACCGGCTCCTTCTGGCTGGGGCTTGTCGCAAGCCTTGCCGCCGCAGCCGCCGCCGGCGCGCTCGTCGAAATCCTCGTCATCAGACGGCTCTACGAACGCGACCATCTCGACCAGGTGCTCGCCACCTTTGCGCTGATCCTCATCTTCTCCGAGGGCACGCGCTGGGTGTTCGGCTCCTTTCCGCTCTATCTCGATATTCCGCAGCTTCTCTCGGGCGCGGTGCATCTGCCCGGTGGCGCGCAATATCCGATCTACCGGCTGGCCGTGATCGGCGTCGGCATCGCGGTCGCCATCGGGCTCTATCTCCTGATCGGCAAGACACGGCTGGGCATGCGCATTCGCGCGGGCGAGTCCGACCGCGAGATGATCGGCGCGCTCGGCATCGACATCGGCACGCTCTACACGCTCGTCTTTGCGCTGGGCGCAGCCCTTGCCGGTCTGGCCGGCGCAATGGTGGGCGCGCTTCAGTCGGTGCAGGTGGGCATGGGCGAACCGGTGCTGATCCTCGCCTTCGTGGTTATCGTCATCGGCGGCATCGGCTCCATCAAGGGCGCGCTGATCGGCTCGATTCTGGTGGGGCTGACAGAGACGCTGGGCCGCTTCCTGCTGCCGCATTTCTTCGGCCTCTTCATGCCCAATTCGGAAGCTGCCACGATCGGCGCAGCTCTTGCCTCCATGCTGATCTACATCGTCATGGCCCTCATCCTTGCCTTCAGGCCCCAGGGCCTGTTCGCGGCGAATGCGTGAGGGACCGGCCATGACACGCGAAACAACCATCAGCATCCTGATCATTGCCGGCCTGCTTGCCGCCGCCTTCATTGCACAGGCGATGGGCGAGACCTTCTACATCACGCTGGCGACCCGCATGGCGATACTCGGCCTTGCCGCCACCGGGCTAAACATCGCGCTCGGCCTTGGTGGTCTGGTGTCGTTCGGCCATGCCGCCTTCTTCGGCATTGGCGGCTATGCGGCCGGCATTCTCGCCACTCATGCATTCAACAGTGAGCCGCTTCTCCTCGGTCTGCCAGGCACCAACCAGATGATCGTCATCTGGATCACGGGCGCGATTGCCGCCGGGCTCGTTGCCGTTCTGATCGGCCTGATTTCGCTCAGGACCTCCGGCGTCTACTTCATCATGATCACCCTCGCCTTCGCGCAGATGATCTACTATTTCGCGATCTCCTGGCCCGCCTATGGCGGCGAGGACGGTCTGTCGATCTATGTGCGCAACGCCTTTCCGGGCATGAACACGCTCGCGCCGATGAGCTTCTTCCTCATCTGCTTCGGGCTTCTGGCGCTGGGCCTCATCGTCTTCGCCATGCTTCGCGACTCGCGCTTTGGCGCAGCGCTGCAGGCCGGACGACAGAACGAGACCCGGCTTGCCGCCGTCGGCATCGGTCCGTTCCGGGTGCGGCTCACGGCCTTCGTCATCTCGGCCATGATGACCGCGCTTGCCGGCGCGCTCTTTGCCGATCTCAACCGCTTCGTCAGCCCCTCCATGTTCTCGTGGCACATGTCGGGCGAGCTGATCGTTCTCATCATTCTTGGCGGTGTCGGCCGGCTTGCCGGGCCGCTTGCCGGGGCCATTGTCTATGTGCTTTTCGAGTTCGCGCTGGGCGGCATCACCGAGCACTGGCAGTTCTTCCTCGGCCTGATCCTGCTGGCCGTGGTGCTGTTTGCCCGCGGCGGCGTGATGGGGCTTCTGGCCGGGAGGGCGCGTCATGGCTGAACCGATCCTCGACATTCGCGACCTGAGAAAAAGCTTCGGCGCGCTGAAGGCGACCGATGGCGTCAGCCTCGACCTCAGACCGGGAGAGATCCACGCGCTGATCGGCCCGAACGGCGCTGGCAAGTCGACGCTGATCCACCAGATCGCCGGCTCACTCACGCCCGACAGCGGCGAGATCCGCTTCGAGGGCCGGGATGTGAAGCCGCTCGATGTGGCGGCCCGCGCAAGGCTCGGCATGGGGCGCACATTCCAGGTGTCCTCGCTCGCGCCCGAGTTCTCGGCGCTGCGCAATGTGATGCTGGCGGTGCAGGCGCGTCAGGGCTCCAGCTTCCATTTCTTCAAACCCGTCATGCGCGACCGGAGCCTCACCGAACCCGCCCGGGAAGCACTCACGCGCGTGGGTCTTGCCGACCGCGCTGATGTGCCGGCGGCCGAGCTTTCGCACGGCGAGCGGCGGCAGCTCGAGATCGCCATCGCACTGGCGCTCGGCGCAAAGGCGTTTCTGCTTGATGAGCCGATGGCGGGCATGGGGCCGGAAGGCTCGCAGGCGCTGACCGGGTTTCTCGATCGTCTGCGCGACGAAGCGCCGATCCTTCTGATCGAGCACGACATGGACGCCGTCTTCGCACTGGCCGACCGCATCTCCGTTCTCGTCTACGGGCGGATCATCGCCACCGGCTCGGTCGATGACATTCGCAACCATCCCGCCGTGCGCGAAGCCTATCTGGGAGACGGCGCATGAAGCTGCTCGACATCCAGGATCTCAAAACCTTCTATGGAAAGTCACAGGCGCTTTTCGGCGTCGACCTTTCGGTCGAAGAAGGAGAGGCCGTGGCGCTGATGGGCCGCAACGGCATGGGCAAGACGACCACGATCCGCTCCGTCTGCCACCTGACGCCACCGCAATCCGGCAGCATTGCCTTTGCCGGCAAGGACATCACGCGGATGAAGCCGCACCGCATCGCGCGGCTCGGCGTGGGACTGGTGCCGGAGGGCCGGCGCTGCTTCCCGAACCTGACGGTGGAGGAAAACATCCTCGCCGCCGCACGTCCCGGCAAATGGACGCTCGATGGCGTGAACACGCTGTTCCCGCGACTGGCGGAGCGGCGCGATCAGTATGCGAGCACGCTTTCGGGCGGCGAGCAGCAGATGCTTGCCATCGGCAGGGCGCTGGCTACCAATCCACGCCTGCTCATTCTCGATGAGGCGACCGAAGGGCTCGCCCCGGTGATCCGGCAGGACATCTGGCGCGCCATCCGCGCCATCCGGGCGGAGGGCCAGTCGATCCTGATCGTCGACAAGACGCTGAGCGAGTTACTGCCCGTGGCAGACCGCTGCGTCATTCTCGAAAAAGGCCGCACCGCATGGACCGGTGCGCCCCTGGCGCTCACCGATGAAATCCAGCAGCGCTTCCTCGGCGTGTGATCACGCCTTTCGTTCCCAAGCATGAAGGAAATAGCATGACTGTCCCGCTTCACCAGATTCTCCAGCCAGCCGACTGGGTTCCTGCCAAGGGGTATTCCAATGGTGTTGTTGCAAGGGGGCGCACCGTCTTCCTTGGGGGTCAGATCGGCTGGAACAGCAATCAGGTGTTCGAGACCGACGACTTCATCGGCCAGGTGCGTCAGGCGCTTGAGAACATTGTCACGCTTCTCAAGGAAGCTGGCGCAGGGCCGGAGCACGTGGTTCGCCTGACCTGGTTCATCACCGACAAGGAAGCCTATGGCAGCCGTCTGCGCGAGCTGGGCGAAGCCTATCGTTCCGCCATGGGCCGTAACTTCCCGCCCATGAGCGTCGTGCAGGTGGTGGCGCTGATCGAAGACGAGGCGAAGGTCGAGATCGAAGCCACGGCCGTTCTGCCCGACTAGCCGCACGAGGCTCAAGCGCCGCGCATCTGAGAACGACGCCCGGCGCTATCACTTTGCTGCGGTGCCCAAGCGCCCTCGCCCTTCGACAGGCTCAGGATGAGGGCTAGTGGAAACGCCGTGCTTCTTTCCAACGTGGAACGCGGACGCAGGAGCATATGCCGTGCGTGGCGCTACGGCTTTTCTGAGCGGGGTAAGTAGCCCTCATCCTGAGCCTGTCGAAGGGCGAGGGCGCTTGGGCTCCACACCGCGAAGGCTCATCGCCCTGCGCCAGCTTCGCGTGAGTCCACCTCCCGCTCGGCATCCTCCCGCGCATTGCGGCGCAGCGTGTAGACGAAAGCCACAAGGAACATGCCCGTCATCAGAAGCACGATGGTCGGGGCCGGCGCGCTGTCAATGAAGAAGCTCAGATAGACGCCAAAGAACGAGGCGAACAGCGCCACCGCCAGGCTGACAAGCAACATGCGGTCGAAGCGCCGGACGAGCAGGAACGCCACCGCGCCCGGCCCGATCAGAAGCGCAATCGCCAGAATGATGCCCACCGCCGTCAGAGCTGCCACGATGGTCAGCGACAGGATAGCCAGAAGCCCGTAATGCAGTACCCGCACCGGCAGGCCGATTGCCTTGGCGTGCTGCGGGTCGAACGCATTGAGAAGCAGGTCGCGGCGGAACAGAAGAATGGCCGCGCACACAAACAGCGCAATGATGCCCGTCTGCGTGATGTCGCCCCAAGTCACGCCCAGCATGTCGCCGAACAGGATGTGATCGAGATGCACCTCGGTCTGGATCTTGGTGTAGAGCAGCAGGCCGAGCCCGAACATGCCGGAGAAGACGACGCCCATGATGGTGTCTTCCTTCACCCGGCTGTTTTCCTTCAGATAGCCGATGCCCACAACGCAGGTCATGCCAGCCACGAATGCGCCGATGGCGAAGGGGATGCCGATGATATAGGCGATGACCACGCCCGGCAGCACCGCATGGCTGACGGCGTCACCCATCAACGACCAGCCCTTCAGGATCAGAAAGCACGAAAGCAACGCCATGGGTGCGGCGATCAGCACCGAGATGATGAACGCCTGCTGCATGAACGGAAAGGCGAAGGGCATCAGCGCCATGTCGAGAAAGCCGCTCATGCGCCCGCCTCCTGCATCGACTGTTCCAGCGCCTCACGGGCGCGTCGGCGCGCGGCCAGCATGCCGTGCTTGGGCGCAAAGACGAAGGCGGTGAGGAAGGTCAGCGTTTGCAGCACAACGATGATCCCGCCCGTCGCGCCATCGAGGAAGTAGCTGGCATAGGCGCCGACAAAACTCGACACCGCCCCGATGGCGACCGCGATGGCGACCAGACGCGGGAAACGGTCCGTCAGGAGATAGGCCGTCGCACCCGGCGTCACCACCATGGCGATCACGAGAAACGCGCCGACCGTCTGCATGGCGGCAACCGTGCAGGCGCTCAGAAGCGTGAAGAAGATCAGCCGCAGAAAGCCCGGATTGAGACCGATGGAGCGGGCGTGGTTCTCATCGAAGAAGGCGACCATCAGATCCTTCCACTTGACCGCGAGCACGGCCAGCGTGACGCCGGAAATGATGACGAGCTGAAGCGTGTCGGACGGCGTGATGGCGAGGATGTTGCCCAGAACGATGGTCTGGATGTTCACCGAGGCCGGCGACAGCGAGATCATGAACAGACCGAGGCCGAAGAAGGACGTGAAGATCAGACCGATGATCGCATCCTCCCGCAGCCTTGTGCGCTGGTTGAGGAAGAACATCGCGCCTGCCGCCAGACCACCGGCGAAGAACGCACCGATGGAAAATGGCAGGCCAAGCATGTAAGCGCCGGCAACGCCGGGCACGATGGAATGCGAAAGCGCATCGCCGATCAGCGACCAGCCCTTGAGCATGAGATAGGCCGACAGGAAGGCGCAGACCCCGCCCACCAGCGCGCTCACCCACATGGCGTTGACCATGTAGCCATAGGAGAAAGGTTCGAGCAGATAGGCGCTCATTTGCGCTTGCCCTCGTCCGGGCGTCCGTTCTTCTCGTCGCCATAGATGACGAAGGGCCGCTCATCGTCGGTCAGAACGGTGACCTGCCGGGAATCTTCCTCGGCATCTTCATGCAGCTCCGCGCCGCCGAGCGTGAACTGGCGCAGGACGCCGCCAAACGCCTTTTCCAGATTGGCGCGCGTGAACACATCCTCGGTGGGACCGGCTGCCAGTACCGTGCGGTTGATCAGGATCGTGCGGTCACAGAAACGCGGGACGCTGCCCAGATTATGCGTCGAGACCAGCATGACATGGCCTTCTTCGCGCAGCGCCTTGAGCAGCGCGATGATGGATTCCTCGGTGCGTACATCGACGCCGGTGAAGGGCTCGTCGAGCAGAATCACCCTGCCCTCCTGCGCCAGCGCGCGAGCCAGAAAGACGCGCTTTTTCTGGCCGCCCGACAATTCGCCGATCTGACGTTTGCGGAAATCGGCCATGCCGACGCGCTCAAGCGCGGCCTCGACCATTTCATGGTCCTGCCGGCGCGCCCAGCGCATGAAATTCATGTGGCCATAGCGGCCCATCATCACCACATCCTCGACCAGAACCGGGAAGTTCCAGTCGACTTCCTCGGCCTGCGGGACATAGGCCACGACATTGCGCTTGAGCGCCCGACCGGCCGGCTCGCCCAGGATGGAGACATCGCCCTTTGCCAGCGGAACAAACCCCATGATCCCCTTGAACAGGGTGGACTTGCCGCTGCCATTCACGCCGACAAGGGCCGCAATGGTTCCGGTGGGGATGGAGAAGCTCGCATCGCGCAGCGCCGTGTGGCCATTGCGATAGGTGACGGTGACATCACGAACGTCAATGCCGGCGGACTGCGCCGCCGGCTTCTTCTTCATGTTCACAACGGGTGCGTTCATTGCCCGGTCAATCCTTCGGCAATGGTCTCGCTCGTGGCCCTTAAGAGATCCAGATAGGTGGGAACCGGGCCGTTGTCGTCGCTGAGCGAGTCCACGTAGAGAACACCGCCATAGGCCGCCCCCGTCTCGCGCGCCACCTGCTTTGCGGGATTGGGCGAGACGGTGCTTTCGCTGAAGACGGCCGGCGCATTGGTTTCGCGGATCTGGTCGATCACATGACGCACCTGCTGCGGCGTGCCCTGCTGGTCGGCATTGATCGGCCAGATGTAAAGCTCCTTCAGCCCGAAATCACGCGCCAGATAGCTGAACGCGCCTTCACTGGTGACAAGCACCCGGTGATCTTCGGGAATGGCCGCCAGCCGCTCACGGATCGGATCGACAACGGACTGGATCTCGGCCTTGTAGGCCTCCGCGTTCTTCGCATAGATCCCGGCATTCTCCGGATCGTATTGCGAGAACGCGTCGCGGATATTGTCGACATAGATCAACGCATCGCTCGGCGACATCCAGGCATGCGGGTTTGGCTTGCCGGTATAGGGTCCGTCACCGATGCTCATCGGCTCCACGCCTTCCGAAACGACGACGCTCGGCACATCCTTCAGATTGCGGAAGAAGCGCTCGAACCAGAGTTCGAGATTGAGCCCGTTCCAGAGGATCAGCTCGGCGTCCTGCGCCCGCAGGATGTCGCCGGGCGTCGGCTGGTAATTATGGATTTCGGCATTGGGCTTGGTGATCGACTCGACCACCGCAGCATCGCCGGCGACATTGCGCGCCATGTCCGCGATGACGGTGAATGTGGTGACCGCCTTGAAACGTTCGTCCTGCGCAAAGGCGGAGGACGCGGCAAGCATTGCAATGACGAAAGTGGCCAATCGCTTGGCTGATGGCATGAGAATCCCCTGAAACACATCGAAACTGCTGCAACCTTCATAGTTATGGTGAATTCCGCCGCCCGTCAATGCAATTGCAAATCGTTTGCAATAAAAAAGCAAAGAATGCCGGGAATGCGGGCTTTCCTGAGGAGAAGCACCGGCAAGTGAAGATCGAATCTTTGCAACTGATTGTCATCTGGCGCATAGTCTGCCGATGAATCAGCACCCCGCCCACAAGCCGGATTACGAGAAGGAACTGCGCCGCGCCGGTGTTCGCATCACCAGGCCGCGCAAGATCATTCTTCGCATTCTGACGGAAACGGACGATCATCCCGACGCGATGGAAATCTTCCAGCGCGCGACAATCATCGACCCCAGCATCTCGCTTTCAACCGTCTACCGGACCATGAAACTTCTTGAAGAAATGGGCGCGATCCACCGCCATGCCTTCGAGGGCGGACGCGCACGTTTCGAGCAGGCCGACGGTGAACATCACGATCACCTGATCGACATGGATACGGGTGATGTGATCGAGTTTCATTCGGACCGGATCGAGAAGCTTCAGGAAGAGATCGCCCGCTCGCTCGGCTACGACATCGTGCACCATCGGCTGGAGCTTTACGGCAGGAAACGCAGGAAAACCTGACCCCTGAACGCAAGAGCCGCCGTGGTGGAGGGGAAACCACGGCGGCCATGCTTGAAACACCGCGGCAGCCCGGAGAGGGGGGATGAGGCTGCCGCTATTTCGTCCGGTAAAGGCGGGGGACGAGCCTTTTGCGGACCACGGCGAAAAATGCCGCTGTGTGTTATTTTGTGCTTGAACGTGGCTATTCAAGGGCACGGGACATTACAACTTCGTAACAAACGCGTGATAGAAAGCGGTAGGCCCCGTTCCACCTTGTCAGGACACCTGTCCGAAAGGCGCGGACAGCCCCCCTTTTCCATGGACAGGCGCACCCCGCCGCGCTACCCGTAGCAGCCATGAAAAAAGGCGATCATCTCTTCCTCGTTGACGGTTCGGGCTACATCTTTCGCGCCTATCACGCGCTGCCCCCGCTGACCCGCAAATCCGACGGCCTGCCGGTGGGCGCCGTCGCCGGCTTCTGCAACATGCTCTGGAAGCTTCTGCAGAATGCGCGCGATACGGAGGTGGGCGTCACCCCGACCCATTTCGCGGTCATCTTCGACCATTCCTCGAAGACGTTCCGCAACGATCTTTACCCGGAATACAAGGCCAACCGCTCGGAGCCGCCGGAGGATCTGGTGCCGCAGTTCGGTCTGATCCGCGAGGCGACGCAGGCCTTCGACCTGCCCTGCATCGAGCTGGCCGGCTTCGAGGCCGACGACCTGATCGCCACCTATGCGCGGCTCGCAAGCGAGGCCGGCGGCGACACCACGATCATCTCCTCCGACAAGGATCTGATGCAGCTCGTGACCGAAAACGTCTCGATGTACGATCCGATGAAGGACCGGGAAATCAACATTCCCGAAGTGATCGAGAAATGGGGCGTGCCGCCCGAGAAGATGATCGACCTGCAGGCGCTCACGGGCGATTCCGTCGACAATGTTCCCGGCGTGCCGGGCATCGGTCCCAAGACGGCGGCCCAGCTTCTGGAAGAATATGGCGATCTCGACACGCTGCTCTCCCGCGCCGAGGAGATCAAGCAGAAGAAACGCCGCGAGAACCTGATCGAATTCGCCGACAAGGCGCGCATTTCGCGCGAGCTGGTCAAGCTCAGGATCGATGTTCCGGTGGAGCACGCCATCGACACGTTCGAGCTCGCCCCGCCGGACGGACCGAAGCTGATCGGCTTCCTGAAAGCAATGGAGTTCACCACGCTGACGCGCCGTGTGGCCGAGGCCACCGGAGCCGAAGTGGCCGAGATCGAGGCCGCCCATGTGGAGGTCGAAGCCGGCCCGGACGCGCATGGCCCCGACCTCACGCCGGCCGAAGACACGGGCGATGCGGACACACCGTCGAAGCTCGCCAACAGGATCGCAGAAGCAGGCTCGGCACAGACCTTCGATCACGCCGGCTATGAATGCATCCGCGATATCGACACGCTGAAGAAGTGGGTCGCGGAAGCCTATGAGGCGGGCATCCTCGCTTTCGACACCGAGACCACCTCGCTTGATCCGATGCAGGCGGAGCTGTGCGGCTTTTCGCTTGCGACCAAACCCGGCCGCGCGGCCTATGTGCCGATCGCGCACAAGAGCGGCAGTGGCGACCTTCTGGGCGGCGGGCTGATCGAGAACCAGCTTTCGCAGGAAGAGGCGCTGGAGGCGATCCGCGCCATGATGGCCGATCCCGCCGTTCTCAAGATCGGGCAGAACCTTAAATATGACTGGCTGATCATGTATCGGCTTGGCGTGGAGATCGTCGGCTGCGACGACACCATGCTGATCTCCTATGTGCTCGATGCCGGCACCGGCAGCCACGGCACGGTGGGCCACGGCATGGACGCGCTCTCCGAGCGCTGGCTCGGCCACAAACCCATCCCCTACAAGGAACTGACCGGCACCGGCCGCAAGCAGATCACCTTCGACATGGTGGATCTGGAGCGCGCCACCGCCTATGCCGCCGAGGATGCCGACATCACGCTGCGGCTGTGGCAGGTGCTGAAGCCCCGGCTCGCCGCCGAAGGGCTGGTCTCCGTCTATGAGCGGCTCGAGCGCCCCATGATCCCGGTGATCGGCCGGATGGAGCATCGCGGCATTTCCGTCGACCGCCAGATCCTGTCGCGCATGTCGGGCGACTTCGCCCAGACGGCCGCCGGCATCGAAGACGAAATCTACACGCTGGCCGGCGAGCGCTTCACCATCGGCTCGCCCAAGCAGCTTGGCGAAATCCTGTTCGGCAAGATGGGTCTGCCGGGCGGCAGCAAGACCAAGACCGGCCAGTGGTCGACCTCGGCGCAGGTGCTGGAGGACCTGGCTGGCGCAGGGCACGAACTGCCGCGCAAGATCGTCGACTGGCGGCAGGTGACGAAGCTCAAATCCACCTACACGGATGCGCTGCCGGGTTACATTAATCCCGAGACGAAGCGCGTTCACACCTCCTACGCCCTCGCCTCCACGACGACGGGCCGCCTCTCCTCTTCCGAGCCGAACCTTCAGAACATCCCGGTTCGCACGCCGGAAGGCCGCAAGATCCGCACCGCCTTCGTGGCGCCGGAAGGCGCAAAGCTGATCTCTGCCGACTACAGCCAGATCGAGCTTCGCGTGCTTGCCCATGTGGCTGACATTGCGGAGCTGAAGAAGGCGTTTGCCGACGGGCTCGACATTCACGCCATGACGGCGTCGGAAATGTTCGACGTGCCGGTGGAAGGCATGCCATCGGAGGTGCGCCGGCGCGCCAAGGCGATCAATTTCGGCATCATCTACGGCATTTCCGCCTTCGGTCTTGCCAACCAGCTCGCCATTCCGCGCGAGGAAGCCAGCGCCTATATCAAGCGCTATTTCGAGCGCTTCCCCGGCATCAAGGACTACATGGACGCCACCAAGGCCAAGGCCAAGGAACTCGGCTATGTCGAGACGATCTTTGGCCGCCGGGCACACTACCCGGAGATCCGTTCGTCCAATCCGCAATTGCGCGCCTTCAACGAGCGCGCCGCGATCAACGCGCCGATCCAGGGTTCGGCGGCGGACATCATCCGCCGCGCCATGGTGCGCATGGACGAAGCGCTTGCGGACGCCGGATTCGGCGAGGTGAAAATGCTTTTGCAGGTGCATGACGAACTGATCTTCGAAGCGCCCGAAAGCAAGGTCGACGCGGTCATCCCGCTGATCTGCGACGTGATGGAAAACGCCGCCCTGCCGGCCCGCTCCCTCTCCGTCCCGCTTCAGGTTGAAGCGCGCGCCGCCGACAACTGGAACGAGGCGCACTGACGCCATGACTGTCTTTGGGCTCGATCTGACCGTTGTCGCTTCTTTCGCTCTGGCATCGACGCTGATCGAGCTCACGCCCGGACCGAACATGGCCTATCTGGCCCTGATCTCCGCCTCGGAAGGCCGCCGCCCCGGCTTCGCAACGGTTGCCGGCGTGGCGCTCGGGCTCAGCATTGTCGGCATCATTGCCGCGCTCGGCGTGGCACAGGTCATTCAGGCCTCCGACCTGCTCTATGAGGGGCTGCGCTGGGCGGGTGTGCTCTTCCTGCTCTTTCTGGCCTGGGATGGCTGGCGCGATGGCGGCGACGTCTCTGCGGCAGGAGACAAGCCAGACGGCGCGCATTTCATGCGCGGTCTCGTGACAAATCTGCTCAATCCCAAGGCGGCGGTTTTCTACATCGCCGTTTTACCGACCTTCGTGGACCCCACACAGCCACTGACGCCACAGACCGTTCTCCTCACCTCGATCTATGTGGGCGTGGCGACACTGATCCACGGCATGATCGTTGTGCTGGCAAGCACGCTACAGCCGTTTCTGACCGACGCCCGGCGCGAGCGGATCGCACGGCGCACGCTCTCCGCCCTTCTCGCACTCGTCGCGCTCTGGTTCGGCTGGTCAACGGCGCGCTAGAACACCGTGCCTCAATCTGGGCAGGGAGCCGCCCCTGCGAAGCGGCTGAACTTCCTTTCGAGGTGAGTGTTACGCGCGTCAAAAAATGCCGACTCTGCCATTTTCAAAAATTGTGTTAACTTTAGGCAATGATCGCAGTCGATAAGCCAGCCAATGGTTTGTGGCGACAGATCGTTTCCTTGTGAGTCTTGGTTGGCTGATTGGCTTGTCTGAGTTCCGCGATCAACGCGGACAATCAAGAAACCATGGCGGGAAAACCATGACAGCCAAGACACCAAGCGAACTCCGCGACCATATTCGCGGAGATGTCATCACCCAATCCGACAACAGCTACGATGAGGCCCGCAAGGTCCACAACGGAATGATCGACAAACGGCCCGTCGTCATCGTGCGGGCAGCCAATGCCGGCGACGTGATGACTACAGTCAACTATGCCCGCGACAACGGGCACGAACTTTCCGTGCGCGGCGGCGGGCACAGCGGTCCCGGCTTCGGCACCAATGACGGGGGCGTCGTTATCGACCTGTCGCATATGCGCAGCGTCCGGGTCGATCCGGGCGCCAAGACGGTTCGCGCCGAGGGAGGTACTACGTGGGGTGATTTCAATTCGGCCACCCATGCCTTTGGGCTCGCCACCACGGGCGGGATCATCTCCACAACCGGCATTGCCGGGCTCACGCTAGGCGGAGGGATCGGGTACCTCTCCCGTGGTCATGGCCTGTCGCTCGACAACCTGATTTCGGCAGATGTCGTGACGGCTGACGGAAAGATGCTGATCGCAAGTGAAGACAGGAATACCGACCTCTTCTGGGCCATCCGCGGCGGCGGCGGAAATTTCGGCATTTGCACCTCGCTCGAATACAAGCTCCAGCCGGTCGAAACGGTCTATTGGGGCCCGATGTTCTTCGAGATCGAAGAGACCGAAACGATCTTCAGGTTTTATCGGGACTACATCAAGACCGCGCCGCGCGAGATGGGCGCCTTTCCGGCCTTCCAGATCGCGCCGCCACTGCCATTCATCCCGGAAGGCCGCCACGGCGACATGTTTTGTGCCATCGTCGCCTGCTGGTCAGGGGATCCGTCCGAGGGCGAAAAACAGTTCAAGGCGTTCCACGACATTGCCGAGGTCAAGGCCGAACATGTCGGGCCGGTGCCGTACCCGGCAATCAACGCGGCTTTCGATGGCCTTTTCCCGACGGGCATCCGACAATACTGGAAGGGCAACTTCGTCAAGGAGCTCACCGACGAAGCGATCGCGGCGCATGTCCAGCACGGACCGAACGCACCGACGGTCAGTTCCACCATGCATCTTTATCCGATCAACGGCGCGTGTCAGGACGTGGATTCTGATGCCACAGCCTTTGGGCACAGAGACGCCAACTTCTCGATGGTGGTTCTGGCCGCATCCGACGACCCGGCCGATGACGCGGCCCATACCAAATGGGTGCGAGACTATTCGGATGCGGTGGCGCCGTATTCCGAACCAGGCGGCTATATCAACTTCATGGATGAAGACGATGCCGGGCGCGCGCAGGAGAACTTCGGTGGCAATTACGACAGGCTCCTGAAACTCAAGCGCCAATATGACCCGGACAACCTGTTCCACATAAACCAGAACATCGCGCCATAGGCCGACGTTTCCAAGTGTAGATATCGCCCACCCAGGCGTCCGGTTTTCGGCCTGCGGGACAGGCCAAATCTCTTTACACGAGAAGGGAGGAAGACCCCATGATGATCGCGCGTTGGACCTGCGAAGCTAAATTTGGAATGAAATCGGAAGCGCTGGCGCTTCACAAAGAATGGGCCGAGCAGATCGGCTCGCAAACGGATATTGATATGTCGAAAAGCCGCGTGATAACCGGTTCGATCGGCGCCAAGGAGGCCGTTATTCAGGACGAGTTCGAGATTTCTAATCTCGCTGAGCTTGATAATTTTTTCGACAAGATCGGATCGATCAAGATGCATGCCGACTGGGGCAAGAAGATGGGCGAAGTGATCGTTTCGGGCTCGACATATTGGGAAGTGTTCCGCGTCGTCGAGTAGTTTGTCCAATTGGCGTCCGCATCGCTGCCGTTCGTTCACGTCGCGGCGAATGCCCGGTTTCCGGGCAACGAACGGCGGCTTTCAGGGCAAGGGCAAGCGCTGGTGAATGACCAATTTGCGCGGCGCGAAGCGGGCGATTTCCGTTCATGCCAGCGCAGGGCGGGAAGTCGCCGTTTCTTACTTGTTGCAGATTTATGAAGCATATCCGAACCCCAAGGTTCTGCTGGACCAAGGGGCTCGGCTTGTTCTTT
The DNA here is from genome assembly GCF_030068685.1 of Nitratireductor sp. GZWM139. Taxonomy (NCBI): domain Bacteria; kingdom Pseudomonadati; phylum Pseudomonadota; class Alphaproteobacteria; order Hyphomicrobiales; family Phyllobacteriaceae; genus Nitratireductor; species Nitratireductor sp. GZWM139. Next base: position 78,761 of record NZ_JAMQML010000009.1, read on the forward strand.
TACCATACGCCCGCATTCAGTTCAGGGGCTGGGCTGCGGAGGTGGGGTTTTCTGTATGGAAGGGGCCAGAACCGGCTCTCACCATAATTCGTAGCGCAGGCCAACGCGGATCTCATGCGTGGCAAGATCGCTGTCGTGGCCCTGCACGCCCGTCGCACCGGCTGCCGCCGTCGCGGCATCCCAGGCGAACATGTTGCCGCCATCGACATGACGATAGCGGTAGCCGAGGTCCACCTTCATGTTGTTGGAGAAGTCATAGGACATACCGGCCATGAGCGCGTAGGTGAAGCGCCAGTCCGACTCGCCCGAATGCCTGGACGTGCCCGCAAAGCTGGTGCCGCCGCAGCCGCCACCCACACAGTAGGCGCTGTTGGCGAGCTCATCCCAGCGCATGTAGGTGTAGCCGATGCCCGCGCCCACATAGGGTGTGAAGCCCACATAGGTGCCGAGGTCCACATAGGCGTTTAACAGCGCGGAATACCCCGTGACTTCCGAACCGTCCTCGGAACGACAGGTCGTTCCAGCAGGAGCGCCCGGACAGGGAACCGAACTCGAGGTCGTGCCGTTGAAACCGGCGGTAAAGCGATCAAGCGTCGCGTCGGCGCGGAACCAGTCGGTGAAGGAATAACCAAAACCCAGACCGAAGCTGAAATCTTTCGAGAGGGAGACGCTGTCGAATGCGGCGGAACCGTAGTTCACGCCATCGAAGGTGCGATAGGTAAAGGGGTCCTTGGCGCTGGTTTTCAGCGAATAGCCAATGTCGCCGCGCAGATACCAGCCGCTGCCAATCTCCACCGGCACCACGTCAGGCACTTCTTCAATAATGATCGGTGGGTCATAGTCAGCGGCCTGCGCTGCGCCGATGGAAACCAGCGTCAGAGAAACCGAAGAGACAAGCAGACGGGTGATAGTGCTCATAATCCGAACTCCGCGAGACGCGACGGATTAAGGGTGCCCCCGCCGCTTTATCTCCCCATAATTAACCATTCGGGTTAAGCGGCAGTTAAGGCTAACGCATGGTTATCGCAGGCGTTTACGATAACGGCTGCGCAAAACAAAACCGCCCGGCATTTGGGCCGGGCGGTTTTGAAGAATGCAGACTGTCTGACGAGCAGGTCTTACTTGTAGACCGGCGGCTCGAAGGGCGGCGGGTCGTAGGTGACCACCTGAGGCGCGGCGCAGTTGGTGTTGCCACCGAACTGATAGCGCAGACCCGCGCGGGCCTCGTGAACGTTGAAGCCCTTGTCGAAGCCCGGAGCAACGCCCGAAGCATACTCAAACATGCGACCGCCGTTCACCCGCGTGAAGCGATAGCCCATGTCGAGGTTCAGGTTCTCGGTAAGGCAGTAGGAAGCACCGGCCATCAGCGAATAGGCAAAGCGCCAGTTGCTGGAACCCTCGTGAACCGTCGTGCCATCGGGCGTGGTGTTCGTCAGGTCGTCCCACTTGATGTGAGCGCCACCGATACCCGCACCGACATAAGGCGTGACGCCGTGATAGGTGCCAAGGTCGATATAGGCGTTGGCCATCAGCAGCCAGGCGCTGTAGGCCGAGGTATCCGTGGAAACGCAAGGCACACCGCCCGAACACGTGCCCGACGTGGAGCCGTTGAAATCGGACTTGAACCAGTAGTCCGCCGTCAGATCAGCGCGAAGGTAGCGATTGATCTGGTAACCGACACCGGCGCCCAGCGACATGGCGCCCTTCAGGTCCGTCGTGTCGAAGGAGGCCGTTCCTCCGCGAAGGCCGCCGGCCCCCGGACCATAGGTGATGTATTCGGTGCCGCGCAGCTTCGACCAGTGATAGTCGACATCGCCGCGAATATACCATCCGCCAAATTCCGGTGCGGCGGGCTCGATGATCGGCGGCAATGGTTCGGGCGCTTCGATGATCGGCGGTTCATAGAGATCGGCGGCATAGCCTGCGGTCGGAGCAAAAAGCAGCAAGGCCGCCCCGAAGACCTTCGTAGACTTCAACATATGTTCCCATCCTTGGCGTTGCCGCGCCCCCCTGGGCACACCGGCAAATTGCAACTCGACGGGAGTATTCGACCAAAAAAGTTAAATACGACTTAACCTTAAGCCTTAACCACGACGCGAATACACGCCTGACGCGCAAAGGCGCAAAATCAAAGCCAAAATACAAAAAGCCGGCACGAATGCCGGCTTTTCAGAATGCTTTTTCGACAGTGCCCGTCAGGGCCTGGCTCAGGCGGCGCTCTTCGAATCCGCGATCGCGCCAATCACGTCATCGACCACGCTTTCCACGAGTGCGGGATCATCGGCCTCGGCCATCACGCGGATCAGCGGTTCGGTGCCGGAGGGACGGATCACGAGACGGCCCTTGTCGCCCAGGCGGGCCTCTGCGTCGGCGATGGCCGATTTGACCGGCGCAGCCTCCAGCGGCTTGCCGCCGCTGATGCGCACATTCTTGAGCAGCTGCGGCACCGGCTCGAACTGTTTGCACACTTCACTGGCCGGGCGATCCTCGCGCTTGATGCAGGCCAGAACCTGCAGGGCGGCCACCAGCCCGTCACCCGTGGTCGTGAAGTCGGACAGGACCACATGGCCCGACTGCTCGCCGCCGATGTTCAGACCGTCGGCGCGCATGCGCTCGACCACATAACGGTCTCCCACCTTCACGCGGTGAAGGTCGAGCTTCAGGTCGTGCATGAAGCGCTCGAGACCAAGATTGGACATGATCGTCGCAACAACACCGCCGCCCTGGAGCTTGCCGGCCTTGTGCCAGAACTGCGCGATCAGCGCCATGATCTGGTCGCCATCGATCACCGTGCCGTTCTCATCGACGATCACAACGCGGTCCGCGTCACCATCGAGCGCGATGCCGATATCGGCGCGCACTTCGTGCACCTTTTTGGCGAGCCCCAGCGGATGGGTGGAACCGCAATCATCGTTGATGTTGACGCCATTCGGCTCGTCATTGATCGCGATAACCTCTGCGCCAAGCTCCCAGAGAACTGCGGGCGCCACCTTGTAGGCAGCGCCATTGGCGCAGTCGAGAACAATGCGCAGACCCGAAAGCGACATGGAGCGCGGCAGCGTCCGTTTGGCGAACTCGATATAGCGGTCATGCACGCCATCGACGCGCGTCGCGCGGCCCAACGCGCCATTATCGGCCAGCGCCAGCTCGACTTCCTTGTCGAGCATGGCCTCGATGCGGCCCTCGATCTTGTCCGAGAGCTTGTAGCCGTCCGGGCCGAACAGCTTGATGCCGTTATCGTAATAGGGATTGTGCGACGCGGAGATCATCACGCCGATATCGGCGCGCAGCGAGCGCACGAGCATGGCGACAGCCGGCGTCGGGATCGGGCCGAGCAGGAAAACGTCCATTCCCGCTGCGCAGAAACCGGAAACCAGCGCGTTCTCGATCATGTAGCCGGAAAGTCGCGTATCCTTGCCAAGAACGACGCGATGACGGTGGCTGCCATTCTTGAATGCCAGGCCAGCCGCCATGCCCACCTTCATGGCAATCTCGCCGGTCATCGGAAAACGATTGGCGCGCCCACGGATACCGTCCGTGCCAAAATACTTCTTTGCCATTTTTTCCTTACTGCCCCTACGGCGCACTTTGTCTGGTTTGCGTGTCAAAGCGGCGTCCCTCACTCACTTTTTGCCACAGGAGCAACACTCGTTCGCATCAAATTCTGTGAGCCAGTGTAACGCTTTGCCAATAAACGTCTGCTTGCGAATTATGATTAACAACACGTTAAAAGGCACATAAATACTCGTGATTTCGCCTTTTGCGCGATTTTGGTAACATTATCAAGAAACCAAAAACGCCGTGAAACTGAGTTCACGGCGTTTTCATTTGTTACGGCAATTGGCGTTTTGAGATCTGCCTAGCCCTGCGGCTGAGGTTCCATACCGCCTTCCGGTTCGTCGCCATCCTTCTTCTGGCCCTGGGAGCGCGTACCGGTTTTCGGCACGGCGGAGCCGCGGGAAGGGGGCGTGTCGTCACCGGCATCGCGCGAGGGTTTCTCACCACGCAGCAGCGCCTTGATCTCATCACCCGACAGGGTCTCATATTCGAGCAGGCCTTCGGCAATGGCGATCCAGCCATCGTTCTTCGTGGTCAGGATCTCACGCGCCGTCGCATAGGCCTCATCGATCAGACGGCGAACTTCGCTATCGATCTTCTGCTGCGTTTCCTGCGACATGTTCTGCTGGCGTGCAACGGAATGGCCGAGGAAGACCTCTTCCTGGTTCTCGCCGTAAGCCACCTGGCCAAGCTCGTCCGAGAAGCCCCACTGGGTCACCATGGCGCGGGCAAGCTTGGTGGCCTGCTCAATGTCGGAAGACGCGCCGGAGGTGATGTTCTCCTTGCCGAACTTCAGTTCTTCGGCAACGCGGCCGCCCATCATGATGGCGAGGCGCGACACCATCCACTTGTAGCTCATCGAGTAGCGGTCGCCCTCGGGAAGCTGCATGACCATGCCCAGTGCACGGCCGCGCGGAATGATGGTCGCCTTGTGGAGCGGATCTGCCTTCGGCACGTGGAGCGCGACCATGGCGTGGCCGGCCTCGTGATAGGCGGTCAGTTCCTTCTCTTCCTGGGTCATGGCGTGCGAGCGGCGCTCGGCACCCATCATGACCTTGTCCTTCGCGTCCTCGAATTCCTGCATGGTGACGAGACGCTTGTTGCGGCGCGCCGCCATGAGGGCGGCCTCGTTGACGAGGTTGGCGAGGTCCGCACCGGAGAAGCCCGGCGTGCCACGCGCGACGACCTTGAGGTCGACATTCGGCGCCATCGGCACGTTGCGCACATGCACTTTCAGGATCTTCTCGCGGCCAGCCACATCCGGGTTCGGCACCACGACCTGACGGTCGAAACGGCCGGGACGCAGAAGCGCGGGGTCGAGAACGTCCGGACGGTTGGTCGCGGCGATCAGGATGATGCCTTCATTGGCCTCGAAGCCGTCCATCTCGACCAGAAGCTGGTTCAGCGTCTGCTCGCGCTCGTCATTGCCGCCGCCGAGACCGGCGCCGCGATGACGGCCAACCGCATCGATTTCGTCGATGAAGATGATGCAGGGCGCGTTCTTCTTGGCCTGCTCGAACATGTCGCGCACGCGGGAAGCGCCGACACCAACGAACATTTCAACGAAGTCAGAACCGGAAATCGTGAAGAAGGGCACATTCGCTTCACCGGCCACGGAGCGGGCCAGAAGCGTTTTACCGGTACCGGGAGGGCCAACGAGCAGCACGCCGCGCGGGATCTTGCCGCCCAGCCGCTGGAACTTCTGCGGATCGCGCAGGAATTCAACGATCTCCTCGAGATCCTCCTTGGCTTCGTCGACACCCGCCACGTCCTGGAAGGTCACGCGGCCATGCGCCTCGGTAAGCAGCTTGGCCTTGGACTTGCCAAACCCCATGGCGCGACCGGAGCCCGACTGCATCTGGCGCATGAAGAAAATCCACACGCCGAGAATCAGGATCATCGGCAGCCACGAGATCAGGTAGCCAAGGAAGGAGTTGGAGCTGTCGGTTTCAGGCCGGGCGTTGATCGTGACACCGCGATCCTCCAGACGCTGCACCAGCGACGGATCGCCGGGAGAATAGGTCTGGAAGGTCGTGCCATTGCCGGTATAGGTGCCGGTAATCCGCTCGCCGGTGATCGTCACCGACTCGACGCTGCCCGAAGAAAGCTCCTCAAGAAACTGCGAATACGCGATGTCGCGCGTCGCGCCGCGCTGCTGCGGCGCCTGGAACAGGTTGAAGAGCGCAATCAGCAAGACGGCGATGATCGCCCAGAGCGCAAAGTTTCTGTAATTCGGATTCATATAAGTCCCGCAAACTCGCCGGTTGCCGGCGATCGTCCGTTTTTCGTGGTCTGAAATAACATAGGGAGCCAGTGCTTTCTTGCCAAGCCAAGCCACGGCATCAGCTCGCCTTTAGGTTAAGCCTCTTCGCTGAATGTGGTCCGCTGATGGCGACGCGATAACAGTTTTGGCACCGGTCAGCCGGATCAGCGCCTGCGCCAGCACCATATCGAAGGAGGGAAGAAGATGCGCCCATGGGGCGGGAACCCGCAAACCGCCATCCTTCATGCGGTTTCGCGCGGGGCCCAGGCAGGTTTCCCCCTCCCAGAACGCCGGTTCGGCAAATTGCGCAGCAAATAGAACGTCCTGAGGGGTCACAGACGCCGTTTCCGGCAGGCAGTCGCGCGCCAGAACGCCAAACGGCGCGATCATCACCCCGGCATCCGCGCCAAGACGGTAGCGCCCATCCCACAGGAGCGGCTGGGCCGCACGGTCCATGGCCGGCAGATTGCGCCGCTCGCGATGCAGATAAAGACCACTTGAACGAAGGTCTAAGACCGCCCGCGACAATGTGGCGCAAAAACCGACACGCAACCGCAGCAGGACGCGTCCGGAGGGCTCGATTGCCGGCAATTGCGCAGCGCCACCGGCCATCGCCGCCAGAACGCGCAGCGCGTAGAGCAGCGCCGGTTCATCATCCGCGTCCAGAAACCCGGTTTCGGCGCGATAAAGCCCCGGCGCAACGCAGCGCCAATGCGCATCGATCAGACGTGCCGCCCGCGCGCCCAGCGCCATGCGCTCGGCCGCCGCATCCGCCGCCTCGTGAACCAGTTTTCGGGCGGTTTCCGCATCAAGCGCCTTGCGCACACGAACACGCTCATAAGCCGGATTGTCATTGGTCGGATCGTCGATCCAGCGCAGGTCGCGCGAAGCGAGATAGTCGCGCAGCACCGCACGGTGAAGCCCCAGAAGGGGGCGGGCAAACCAGACTGAACCATCGTGAAGCGTGGCGGGCGCAATGCCGGCGCCGCCGCGCCCCGCGCCACGGTCGGCGCGCATCGAAACGGTCTCGGCCTGATCGTCCTGGGTGTGACCGGTGAAAATCAGGCCAGCGCCCGCATCACGGGCGGCCTGCGCCAAAAGATCGAGCCGCGCCGTGCGGGCAGAAGCCGAAACGCCCGTCGCCGGCTTTTCGCCGCGCCAGACCATTGTTTTGTGCGCAATGCCGTGGCTCCGGCACAGGGCAGCGACAAAGCGCGCCTCATCTGCCGATTCCGGCCGCAGGGCATGATCGACCGTCACGGCTGTCAAAGCCGGCGCATCAGCCTGCGTGTCGAGAAAATCCTTGAGAAGAAACAGAAGGGCGAGAGAATCGCCACCGCCGGAAACTGCCGCAATCACGCTGCTCTGTTTGGCAAATGCGTAATCGCCGAAAAGTGCTCCGGGATCAGGAAGAACCACCGGGTTCAGCAACCCGCAAGGGCCTTTTCCTGTTTGACACGCTCACGCAGCGCGCTGGAAATGTCGGGGTATTTCTGGCCGATTTCATTGTAGGTAACACAGGCCACATCGCGCTGGTTCATCGCTGCCAGCGAGATACCGAGCTTCAAGAGCATGTCGGGGGCCTTGTCCGCACTGGGGTAGTCGCGGCTGGCGCGCAGAAAGATTTCTGCGGCATCGCGGTAGCGATCCTGACCGAGCAGGGATTCACCAAGCCAGAAATGAGCGTCGGAGGTGCGCGCATCGCCCGGGAAGCGCTCAATGTGCTGGCGGAAACCGGCTTCCGCCGTCTTGTAGTCGCCGGACAGGATGAATTCGTAGGAGTTTCTGTAAAGCTCGTCGGGATTGTCGGCCGAAGGCAGCGCCGCCACCTGATCGTTTTGGCCAAGACCGTTTTGACCGACACCGTTTTGACCGGCGCCGTTCTGGCCAATGGGGCCAAGCTGGCCGATTTCGCCCGCCTGGGTCAGATCAACAGGCTCGCCGACCTCGCCACCGATGATGTTGCCATTCTGGTCGAACCGCACGCTGCCGAGCGACCGTGGCGGCGCGCCGACGGTTGGCGCGTCCCGCGACGCGCTCTGTGTACCGTCAGCGGCGCCACCGGGCAGGGGGGCCTGCTCGGTTCGCTGATCGGGCATTCCGCCAGCCGGCGCAGCACCCGAGCCACCGTTCTTTTCCAGCTCCTGGAAGCGGAACTCATTGTCCTGCTGCATGCGGCGCATTTGATCCTGCATCTGCAGAATCTGGAAGTTCAGCTCTTCCACGCGCCCATTGAGCTGCCGAAGCTGCTCTTCCAGAGCGCCAACGCGCGGATCGCCAGCCTGGGCAAGAATGACATGCCCGGAGTTCCGTTCAGCCGAGCCCATTTCGGGCATTGTCGCGGGACCGAAAGCAAACGCCGACCCCGCCATGAGAAATGGCAGCGCAAGAACGCCGCCCACAACCGTTCGCAAAAACATTCCAATCTCGCTTTCGCAATAGATAACAGGGCTGTTCACTGCCCCATTTGCTCTTTATCAGGGCGTGAGACTTCGGCCAAATTTTGATTTCAGCCATCCGTTGCTCGACAGCATGGCGCTTTTCGCCCTCGTAAGCGGACGCAGAAACCGCTATATGGCGCCTCAAAGGACAAGGAATGGCACGCATTTATCAAACACGCGCATGGGAAAGCCAGCTTTCGCCGTCGCTCCAGGAAATGGAGCTTCTGGCGCTAGAATCCTATGCGAACTTCCCGGAAGAGTTCCGCAAGCTGACCGGTGAGATCATCATTCAGGTCGCTGAGTTTCCGACGGAAGAGATCATGGACGATCTGGCGCTGGAAACGCCGTTCGATCTGCTTGGCCTGTTTGAGGGGCGCGGCATCGCCGAACGCTGGAACCCGGCCACGGGGGAAGGTCCCAACCGCATCACGCTTTATCGGCGCGCGATCCTTGATTACTGGGCCGAGAACGAAGAAACGCTGGGCGACATCATCAACCACGTCCTCATCCATGAAGTGGGCCACCATTTCGGCCTTTCCGACGATGATATGGCGCGCATCGAAGAGTCGGTAGCCTGACAACACCAGCCGCAGATCGCGTGGATCAATAGTCCCCGAGCTTCATGTCCGGGGTGTATTCAAGCCCGTCGATTTCCTTGCAGACCGCCTGACCGCAGCGCATCGTTTTGGTCTCCGCGTCATAGGCATAGGTGGGCGAGCCCTGCAGGACCCACCCCTTGTTGAGCGCCGCCGTCACCTTGTGGCAGAAGCTGGAATCGTCCGGACCGGTCAAAAAACGATAGAGCCTCATGGGGCCGTCTCCCTGTTGTCTTTCTCTCTGATCGCATCGGCGCGCGCCAGCAATGTCTGCGCCATTTCCAGATGCAGGCGCTCCACCATGCGTCCATTGAGCGAAATCACGCCGCGCCCGGCGTTCTTCGGATCAGCAAAGGCCGTGACAATGGCCTCGGCTTCGGCGATCGCCTCGAAAGAGGGCGCGAAAACGGCATTGGCAGGCCCGATCTGCGCGGGATGGATGAGCGTCTTGCCATCGAACCCCATGGAGCGCGCCTCAAGGCAACTCGCCTCGAACGCCTCCAGATCACGGAAATCATTGGAGACGCCATCAAGCACCGACAGGCCACCGGCCCGCGCGGCCATGACAAGCTGAAACAGGAAGGGCGACAGATAGCGCCGGTCAGTGGTCAGCTCGATGCCGGTTTCCTTGGCCAGGTCGTTCGTTCCGGCAACAAGGCAGGAGAGACGCGCCGCCGGATCGCGCCCGAGCTCTGCGATGGGCCCGAGATTGAGAACGCTGCGCGGCGTCTCGATCATCGCCCAGAGCTTCAGGCTGCGCGGCGCATCGGTCTCGTCCAGCATCGCGTCCACATCGAGAATGTCGCGTGGCCGGTCGACCTTGGGCAGAAGAATGGCGTCGGGCCGCATGGCGCGGGCTGCCAGAAAGTCTTCCGTGCCCCAGATGCTCGAAAGCGCATTGATGCGCACGACGATCTCGCAGCGCGGCCGGTCACCACCGTTCAGGAAGTCCCGCAGCCGCTCGCGCGCCGCCAGTTTTTCCTCCGGCCCCACCGCGTCTTCAAGATCGTAGATCACCACGTCGCAGGCCAGAGACGTGCTTTTGAGCAGCGCCTTTTCATTGCTGGCGGGCGCGTAGAGAACGGAACGGCGAAGACGTGCGGGATGGTGCTGCATGCCCGTTTCATGGCCCAGTACCGCATCCGAAGCAAGAGAGCTTTGCTTTGCGGAGCCGGCTTGTGTATGGAGGTGCGGCAGATAAAATGGCCGCTCAGACAACGGACCAGGATTTATGGACAAGTTCACCAAGCTGACGGGCGTCGCCGCGCCCATGCCGATCGTCAATGTCGACACCGACATGATCATCCCCAAGGATTATCTGAAGACGATCAAGCGCACCGGTCTCGGCGCCGGACTTTTCGCCGAAATGCGCTTCAACGAAGACGGTTCCGAGAACCCGGACTTCGTGCTCAACAAGCCTGCCTACCGGAATGCCAGCATTCTCGTTGCCGGCGACAATTTCGGCTGCGGCTCGAGCCGTGAGCATGCCCCGTGGGCGCTGCTCGATTTCGGCATTCGCTGCGTGATTTCCACCAGCTTCGCCGACATCTTCTACAGCAACTGCTTCAAGAACGGCATCCTGCCCATCAAGGTGAGCCAGGAAGAGCTGGACATGCTGATGGACGACGCCCAGCGCGGCTCCAACGCAACGCTGACGGTCGACCTGGAAACGCAGGAAATCCACGGCCCCGACGGCGGCGTGGTGAAGTTCGAGATCGACGCCTTCAAGCGGCACTGCCTGCTGAACGGCCTCGATGACATCGGCCTCACCATGGAGAAGGCTCCGGCCATCGAGACCTTCGAGAACAAGTACACGGAAAGCCATCCGTGGGCTTAACCCAAGATGATAGAGGCGGCCAGCGCCGCCTCATCTCCACGGGGTCTCCCTTCGAAAAGACCGCAGGCTACAGCCGCGCGGTCGTTGACGGAGACTGGTGCTTCGTTTCCGGCACCACGGGCTATGACTATGCAAGCATGGCCATGCCCGAGAGTGTGGAAGAGCAGACACGCAACTGCCTTTCCACCATTCGCGCAGCGCTGACCGAGGGCGGCTTCGAGCTCGCCGATGTGGTGCGCGCGCATTACTACGTGACCAGCCGCTCTTATGTGTCCCGTGTCTTTCCGATCCTCGGAGAAGCCTTCGGCGATATTCGACCCGCAGCGACGATGATTGTCTGCGAGCTGAACGAACCGGAGATGAAAATCGAGATCGAGGTGACCGCCCTCAAGCGCAACCGTACCGCTTCGTACGGCAGCAGCCTTGCGCAATCCGGCAGAGCGGATTAGCAAGTCCCTCGAATTACCAGTTCGAGAGGCATTCCATGGCAACGCGCAAACTCCTTCTTCTCCCCGGCGACGGCATCGGCCCAGAGGCAATGGCCGAGGTCAAAAAGCTCATCGACATGATGAACGCCGACTTCAATGCCGGTTTCGAGACCGAGGAAGGCCTCGTGGGCGGCTGCGCCTATGACGCGTGCGGCCAGTCGATCTCCGATGCCGACATGGACAAGGCCATGGGGGCGGACGCCGTTCTGTTCGGCGCGGTCGGCGGTCCCAAGTGGGACGGCGTTCCCTACGAGGTTCGTCCGGAAGCCGGTCTCCTGCGCCTGCGCAAGGAGATGGAGCTGTTCGCCAATCTGCGTCCGGCCATCTGCTACCCGGCGCTGGCCGCCACGTCCTCCCTCAAGCCTGAAGTTGTCGAGGGCCTCGACATCCTCATCCTGCGCGAGCTGACCGGCGGCGTTTATTTCGGCGAGCCCAAGGAGATCATTGATCTGGGCAATGGCCAGAAGCGCGGCATCGACACACAGGTTTACGACACCTACGAGATCGAGCGCATTTCCGGCGTCGCTTTCGAGCTGGCGCGCACCCGGAGCAACAAGGTCTGCTCCATGGAAAAGCACAACGTCATGAAGTCGGGCGTGCTCTGGAAAGAGGTCGTCGCCAACACGCACAAGGCGAAGTATTCCGACGTCGAGCTGACGCACATGCTCGCCGACGCCGGCGGCATGCAGCTCGTGCGCTGGCCCAAGCAGTTCGACGTCATCGTCACCGACAATCTGTTCGGCGACATGCTGTCTGACGTGGCCGCCATGCTCACCGGTTCGCTTGGCATGCTGCCTTCGGCTTCGCTTGGCGCGCCGGACGAGAAGACCGGCTCGCGCAAGGCGCTTTACGAGCCCGTGCACGGTTCCGCACCGGACATCGCCGGCCAGGGCATCGCAAACCCGATCGCCATGATCGCTTCCTTCGCCATGTGCCTGCGCTACTCCTTCAACATGGTTGAAGAGGCGGACCGTCTGGAGAAGGCCATCGCTGCGGTTCTGGAAGACGGCCTGCGCACCCGTGACCTCATGTCTGAAGGCATGACCGAAGTCGGCACCACCGCCATGGGCGACGCCATTGTCGCCAAGTACAAGGCGCTCGCCTGATCGTCTGTGCCCGTCACGGCCCCATGAAGGCCGGGCCACAAAATGCCGAACGGGCCGCTCAGGCCCGTTCATTTACGCTATTGCGTTGACTTGCGACCGATTCAGCGTAAAACAACGCCCGGAAACGGAGACCCCTTTGCCATGCGCGCGCATCACGAAGCGCCATTTGCACAAAGTTTTTTGAACGCAGCCGGGAACGGCAGCGTCGGTCTCTGCTTTACCAAAACGACAGCCAAAACGACGACCAAAACGGTCTGACACCTCGGCTGCTCGTTCTCTCCCCGGGCCTAGCCGGGGAGAAGGTGCCTGCTGGCTGCAGGCCTTCAAATCAAAGCCAAGCGGAGAGAGACAGGAGTTAAAAACCACATGGGTTTCAAGATAGCTGTCGCCGGCGCCACGGGGAATGTCGGCCGCGAAATGCTCAATATCCTCGAAGAGCGCGGCTTCCCGGCAGACGAGATTGTCCCGCTTGCTTCACGCCGTTCGGTCGGCACCGAGGTTTCCTACGGCGACAAGACGCTGAAGGTTAAGGCACTCGAGTCCTACGACTTTTCCGACACCGATATCTGCCTGATGTCGGCCGGCGGTTCGATCTCCAAGGAGTATTCTCCGAAGATCGGAAAGCAGGGCTGCGTCGTGATCGACAATTCGTCGGCCTGGCGCTACGACCAGGACGTGCCGCTGATCGTTCCTGAAGTGAACCCCGAAGCGATCGAGGGTTTCACCAAGAAGAACATCATCGCCAATCCGAACTGCTCCACGGCGCAGCTCGTGGTCGCGCTGAAGCCGCTGCATGAGGCAGCGACGATCAAGCGCGTGGTCGTGTCCACCTACCAGTCGGTTTCCGGCGCGGGCAAGGAAGGCATGGACGAGCTGTTCGAGCAGACGCGCGCCGTTTTCGTCGCCGATCCGATCTCGACCAACAAGTTCACCAAGCGCATCGCCTTCAACTGCATTCCCCATATCGACGTCTTCATGGAAGACGGCTTTACCAAGGAAGAGTGGAAGATGGTCGCCGAGACCAAGAAGATGCTCGACCCGAAGATCAAGCTCACGGCCACCTGTGTGCGCGTGCCGGTGTTCATCGGTCATGCGGAAGCCGTGAACCTGGAGTTCGAGAAGCCGATCACGGCCGACGAGGCGCGCGAGATCCTGCGCGAAGCGCCGGGCTGCCAGGTCATCGACAAGCGCGAGGACGGCGGCTACGTGACGCCTTACGAGAGCGCCGGCGAAGACGCCACCTATATCAGCCGCCTGCGTGAAGACCCGACGGTCGACAACGGTCTGGCTCTGTGGGTCGTCGCCGACAATCTGCGCAAGGGCGCTGCCCTCAACACGGTGCAGATCGCCGAGCTTCTCGTGGCGCGCGGCCTGATCCAGCCGAAGAAGGAAGCTGCCTGATCTCAGGCGGGTTCTTTGATGGAAGAACGAGAAAAGCGGGCCTTTGGGTCCGCTTTTTCTTTTACGCCGTGGTTGTTCGTTGAGGCCGGCGCTCGCCCCTCATCCGCCTGCCGGCACCTTCTCCCCGCACACGGGGAGAAGGAAGATGGCCGCAACGTGGATGCCTCCCTCTCCCCGCGAGCGGGGAGAGGGTAAGGGTGAGGGGCGAGCGCCATCACGGATAGCGTCACACCACACCCCAAACAAAAATGGCGGGCCTCTCGACCCGCCATTCTCAATTCCCGGGCTGCAAGAGCCCAAAGGATGCAAAGCTTACTCGCTTGCAGCCTCTTCAGCCGGAGCCTCGGCAGCAGCAGCGGCTTCAGCTGCAGCAGCCTTTGCCTCTTCCTCAGCCTGCTTGGCAGCGTCGATGCGCTCCTGAGCCTTCTTGCCCGGCAGACCCTTCTTCGGGTTGCTGCGCTCGTCGCGCTTTGCAATGCCAGCCTGGTCGAGGAAGCGCAGAACACGGTCGGTCGGCAGTGCGCCGTTCTCGATCCAGTACTTGATGCGCTCTTCGTTCAGGACAACGCGCTCGCCGTCCTTGGCCAGCATCGGGTTCCAGGAGCCGACCTTCTCGATGAAGCGGCCGTCGCGCGGGCTGCGCACGTCGGCGATGACGACGTGGTAGTAAGGGCGCTTCTTGGAGCCCGCACGGGCCAGACGAATTTTCAGTGCCATGGGATGTTCCTTTCGATAATGGCGTTCAAGCCGGCAGGGCGTGCCGGAATCTCAGGCGCGGTTCACCGCGCAGTTCAGTCGGAGACATGGGTTCAGCGCCCAGTCTCCTTGCAACGGCCTGTGAGGCCAGATTGTCCGGGTGGACGAAGCTCATAAGCGGCGGCAATTTCAGGTCTTCGGCTGCCCAGACCTGCACGCGGCGTGCTGCCTCCACCGCATAACCCTTGCCCTCGAAGCCCTCATAGAGGCTCCAGGCAAGCTCCGGCTCATCAATCGCCGGCGGATGCCAGAGACCAACGAAACCGGCAACGGCATCGGCGTCTTTCGGCTGCACGGCGAACATGCCGTAGCCATTGAGCGCCCATGCGCCGACCATGGACGAGAAAGCGGTCCATGCCTGGAAGGCGTCCTTCGGTCCGCCGGTATGAAGCGTGCGCTTCGCATCCGCGCTAAAGGCTGAATAAGCGGGAAAGTCTTCCCGCTGCCAGCCGCGCAGAATGAGGCGCTCGCTTTCGAGAACCGGCGTCATCTTCAGGCGTCCCCGTTCCTGGCCGCACCATTGCCGTGCTCTTCGGCGATGGCCTCGTGGTGACGGATCACCTCGTGAATGATGAAGTTCAGGAACTTCTCAGCGAAATCCGGGTCAAGATTTGCATCGTCGGCAAGACGGCGCAGGCGCGCAATCTGGCGCTCCTCGCGCGCAGGATCAGCCGGCGGCAGATCGTGAACGGCCTTGAGATGCCCAACGGCCTTCGTGCAGCGGAAACGCTCCGCCAGCATGTGCACCAGCGCCGCATCAATGTTGTCGATGGAAGCACGAAGCTCAAGAAGCTTCGCCATCGCTGCATCCGTATTGCCGCTCATCCCGTCCCCCTACTTTTTCTTCGGCAGACCGGGCAGCCCGCCGGGCAGACCCGGCAAACCACCACCCGGCATTCCCGGAAGGCCCTTGGGCAAACCGCCCTTGGGAAGACCGCCAGCACCGCCGAGCCCTGCGGCCTCGGCCTGTTTCTGCAGTGCCTCGAGCTGCTTCGGGTCCATCTTGGAAAGATCCGGCATGCCGCCCCCCATGCCGCCCCCAAGGCCACCTGGCATCCCGCCAAGGCCCATCTTCTGCGCCATGCCGCCCATGAGGCCGCGCATCATGCCGCCCTTGCGGCCCTTGCCGCCCATGGCCTTCATCATGTCGCCCATCTGGCGGTGCATCTTCAGGAGCTTGTTGATCTGCGCCGAGTCCGTACCGGAGCCCGCCGCGATGCGCTTCTTGCGGCTGTGCTTGAGCAGCTCCGGATTGGCGCGCTCCTTCGGCGTCATCGACTGGATGATGGCGATCTGGCGACCGAACATCTTGTCGTCGAGGCCGGCGGCAGCCATCTGGTCCTTCATCTTGCCCATGCCCGGCATCATGCCCATGATGCCGCCCATGCCACCCATGTTCTGCATCTGGCGCAGCTGATCGGCGAGGTCGTTCAGGTCGAACTTGCCGGCCTGCATCTTCTTGGCCATCGCCGCGGCTTTTTCCGCATCGATGGTTTCGGCAGCCTTCTCGACCAGCGAAACGATATCGCCCATGCCCAGAATGCGGTCGGCGATGCGCTTGGGATAGAACTCCTCGAGCGCGTCCATCTTTTCGCCAACGCCGATCAGCTTGATCGGCTTGCCGGTGACAGCGCGCATGGAGAGCGCCGCACCGCCACGCCCGTCACCGTCCATACGGGTCAGAACGAGGCCGGTAATGCCGACGCGGTCGTTGAAGTTGTTGGCGAGATTGACGGCGTCCTGACCGGTGAGCGAGTCGGCCACGAGCAGGATCTCGTGCGGGTTCGACGCGCTCTTGATGTCCGACATCTCGACCATCAGCGGCTCGTCGATATGCGTACGGCCTGCCGTATCGAGGATCACCACATCGTGGCCGCCGAGGCGGGCCGCCTGCGTGGCGCGCTTGGCGATCTCCACTGGCGTCTGGCCGGCAATGATCGGCAGCGTTGCAACACCGGTCTGCTCGCCGATCTGCTTGAGCTGTTCCTGGGCGGCGGGGCGACGCGTATCCAGCGACGCCATCAGCACCTTCTTGCCCTGCTTCTCGGTCAGGCGCTTGGCGATCTTGCCGGTCGTGGTGGTCTTACCAGAGCCCTGCAGACCGACCATCATGATGACAACGGGCGCCGGCGCGTTGAGATCAATCGTCTCGCCTTCCGTGCCGAGCATCTCGATGAGCTCGTCATGGACAATCTTGACGACCATCTGGCCGGGCTTGATCGATTTGAGGACTTCGGCGCCGACAGCCTTTTCGCGCACACGGTCAGTGAAGGAACGCACCACGTCGAGCGCCACATCGGCCTCGATCAGCGCACGACGGACCTCGCGCAGCGCGGCAGCGACATCCGCCTCCGACAGCGCACCGCGACCGGTCAGGCCGTTCAGGATGGAACCAAGGCGTTCCTGAAGCGATTCAAACATCCGCGTTCCTCATTTCTCGCATCGATTGCTTGTGCTGCGAGAGGTAATGCATCCGCGCCCGGGCTTCAAATGCCAAGCAAAGCCGAAAAGCACCCGGGGGCGCATCGCGCTGCCGGGTGTTGACCTCCAGGATCGTCACTTTCCGCTGAAAGGCGCCCTGGTCGGCTGCTCGGAGTTGTCACTCGTCGCGGAAATTCCGGGCCTGTAGACAGGAAAACGCGCCAAGAGTCAAGAAGTGCGCGTGTCAGGAACGCAGCGCCGCCCGCAATTTCATGCGGGCGACAGAAAGCCGGTCACAGCCGCCGCCTCTGAGCGGCGGACAGGCCACGCCGGTCCATCTCCGCCTCGCGCACATCCTTGCTGCACACACCCAGCATACGGGTGGGGACCTCCTGGCACACGCTGGGATAAACACGCGTGACCACCCACATGAGACCCCATGTCGATGCCGTGCGAAGGCTGAAGTCTTCAGCATTGGTTTGGGTGGCCGTACCCGGCGGACAATCTGTACCCTGATCCTGGCACCCTGTCGGCACCATGTAGCTGCTCTCGCTGGCTGCAAGCCGCACACCACCATGGAAGTGCCGACCTGCCCAAACCGGGGATACAACACCAACGATAATGCCGCCCGTGACCAGCAGCCAGACAGCCGCCGTCACTGCAAAACCTGTCTGCTCTGTTCTCACTTGAGGCCTCCGGTTCCCGCCCTCTGGCGCCGTACGCTAGCGCATCGCCGTGACGTGCTGATCAGAGCCAGCCACGCACATGTCCATTAGCCGGCTTGCATGATGCCGGCAGAAAGACCGCGAAACCCGCGCCAATGTCCACACAACAGCCTTGGATACCGTCCTGCGCACTCCGGCAGCGCTGCCGCGCTCAGGCTCGATACATGGCGATATGCGCGCCGAATGAACGCCTTCGCAAAAGCTCGCCACGCTTTCGTGTTTCCGAGGCACAACCTCTTCGCCTACAGGCTCAATGATGGCAGGCCCCGCATCTCCCTGCTGCTCGGCGGCCGCAGCCCCGTCAAATGCAAATACCGCATAGGCAAGCGCCGTCAGGGCAAACATCGTGCCCACATTTGATTTTGGGTCATACGTAAACATTTGAAATTCCCCTTATTATTAGTCGACTAATTATATAATATGAATTATCTATCCTCAAGCGCATCTGTTTTCAACATGACGCAAAAAAAGCCGCGATGGACACTGTTCATCGCGGCTCCTCATGATCATCCTGGAACGGGTCCAGACCGGCCTTGAACTGTCGCCGCGTCTGACGCTTCTACGATTGTGAGGCTCTCTTAGCGGAGCACGTAGACGATACGACGTGTTTCGGGCTCCACCAGAACCGGTTGCTCATTTACATAGACATACCGGTAGTCATAATCGGGGATCTCCCGCACCTCGACGGTTTCCGGCAGAGCCGCGCCGACCACCACCTCACCGTCCAGATAGACCGGCTCGACGGTGTTGGTCTCCACATAGGTTCTGACCGCCACCGGAGGCGCAGAGATCGGCTCGATCGTTCCGAGCGCCGTCTTGCGGCCAATCAGTTCGCCGCGCACAACTTCCGCCTCGACGCTTGAGGTGACCTCGTAGGATACGGGCGGCAGCGCATCGGCCGGACGTTCCGTTACGACCACATAGTCATCGCCGCCACCGAAGGGCGCGGTCAGATAGTCCGAATACGCCCAGCCATTGATGCCGGCATGGGAAACGGCGCACCATTTGCTGCCTTCCCTGCATCCATTGATGGAAGCGTCCTCATTGACGCCGATCACGCCAACAACCGGATAATGCGGTCCGGGCCCGGACCTGATGTTCAGATCCGCCGTCGCCCTTGCAAGCATCTCCGCGTTGGCGATGCCCACAACGGCGAACAGCGCTGCCGCTGCGGTTGCACTCTTGAGAAGCAGTTTCGTCATGGCTTGTCTCCAATCCGTTTCGACTGGGGCTGCAAACGGCAATGACGATGAGAAGTTCCGCAATTTGCGCTGGCACTTGGACAGCGAAATCAATGAGCGTGCGTGCAACCTACTGAAATACTGTACTTATCTTCCCGGGCAGATGACCTCTGCAGCGTTCATCACTTTATCTGGCGAACGTTCATGATTGCCCGTTTAATGAAGCAGGCCACCAGTGCAGTGGCCTGAGTGCGTTGTCATTTGTGACGAGCGCCAAGACAGCCGCGCCTCAGAAGAACGGCATCACACTCGATCTGCGACATCTCTTGTTGAAGGTTCCCAAAAGCCACTGACACATGAACGTGTCATCCAGGGGCTCCTTGCGCTCGAACTCGAGGCCTTCTGTAAGCGAGCGTGACTGAACGATGAGGTCAACGCCACCGGGAGAGAGGGACTTCCCGTCCATCTCTTTGGTGACGTCCGCTATTTTCTGCGGAGCCATTTCCTTTATCAGGGGATGCGCCTCCTCGTCGTGATGCTTTCGCGCCTTGGTCTGCGCGACGCCGGAACCTGCGGACATCCAGATGAATGCAACTGCGAAGACGCCCAGGAAGGGAGCTATCCGTATCATTGATCTTCTCCTTCATAACAATTAGCCAACTAAATGTTACTTATATGGTGAAGGCAACGTCGTTATTGGACAGGGCGGACCAGGAAGGTTCAATGCGCGCGCCTAATGCGCTGAAATGAACCGATTTCGCCGCTCCCGAAATCATGCGAGAGCATGCATCACTTTGTTTTTCATATATTATTTTACCGGGAGCGGATGCATCTTTATATAGCGGCGTATATCGCCTGACGGACAGTGCTCCGGCGCAGGACATCCAGTACGCCGGTTGATCTGCGTATCAGGGACTTGACAGCCCGCTTCTTCATCTTGGCGATCCGTCGTTCGCACCATCCGAACAATTGAGGCATCAGCCACTCACAATGACGATAGGCCTCTTCAAGTGAAACATCTGCACGCTGTCGAGCAAACAGCTCCCGATCTCCCTTTGGCATATGGAAAGGCAACCCCAACGGCATCTGGCCTGTCTGTTGCTGCATTGATGCAATCCGCCTCCCGTCATCCGGGGGAAGCATTGTGACGGTGAAACCGCCATGAAGTACAAGCAGTAGCGCGATACTGGCGGCAGCTTTCAGAAACATTGTCTCTCCTCCTCCATCCCAGTCACCCAGACGCTGGCGCGGACACTTCCGTCTTTCGACGCAGTGCAACCATGTCGTCGTCGGATATGTGCGCAGACATGAAGCAGGCCGTCGCGATGACGGCCTGCAAGTGCTGAACAAGGTCCAGAGCCACACAACCCGGTTTAGTAGACCGCGCCGGGTGGCGCGAAGAGCCGGGTGCAGAATGATCCGAGAGGCCCCGGCAGATACTGGCAGGGACCCCACTGCTTCTCGAGACTGGATGTCACCGTAACGGCTTGCATGCCAAGCTCTTCCGTCATGGAAGCCGGGTCCTTGAAGAGGTCCGGCACGTCTTTCAGCACCGTCTGGCTCAGCTCCGCCTGGGCAGTGTCAACAGGCAGCGGAAGCACCCCGGTCTTCAAAAGGTCCAGTTTGGTTCCACCTTCAGCCTGCGCCCCAGTCATCAGACTTGCGGACAAACCAAAGAGCGAAAATGCAATCACTGCGGAATTTGCAAACTTGCCATTCATCGGTTCTCTCCTGCTGGTTAATTAGCCAACTAAACAATGAATTGAAAACTTGTGCAATCGCGCAGATCTGCCGTAATTCCGCCGGAAAGGGTTCGGTAATGACCGCCATGCTATAGAAACTGGCGGTTGCGGCCGGTGCGGCGTTGTGTAATCGCTGGCAACATCACTTTATATAGCCATCTTTAATTTTAAGGAGAGCGATATGGCTTTCGCGGGAAGAGCGGCTCTGCTGGCCGCTTCGTTTTGTGCCTCACTTCTCACGGCGGGACATGCCTCCGCTGCTCAATGCGGAAACAATGCCGGCGGTTTCGAGAACTGGAAGGCTCAGTTCAGCCGCGAAGCAGCCTCCCGTGGTATCGGGCAGCGCGGCCTGAACGCACTGGCAAACACGCGTTACGCCAGCAAGACCATCGCCGCCGACCGCGGACAGAAGAGCTTCAAGCTCACTCTCAAATCCTTCATGCAGAAGCGCGGCTCGAACGCCATCGTCTCCCGCGGCAAGGGCATGAAGAAGAAATATGCGCGTCTCTTTGCCAATATCGAACAGCGTTACGGCGTACCCGCCGGCCCGCTGATCGCCATCTGGGGCATGGAAACGGGCTTTGGCGGCTTCCTTGGCAATCAGAACATCGTCTCTGCCGTGGCCACGCTCGCCTATGACTGCCGCCGTTCGGAGTTCTTCACCGGCCATCTCTATGGCGCGCTCACAATGGTGGATCGCGGCATGCTCGATCCCAATGCCAAAGGCGCTGCCCATGGCGAGATCGGCCAGACACAGTTCCTTCCCGGCAACGCGCTGAAATACGGCGTGGACGGTGATGGAAACGGCCGCGTCGACATGATCCGTTCGCAGGCCGACGCCCTCGCCTCGACCGCAAACTTCCTGCGTGCCCATGGCTGGCAGCGCGGCGCCGGCTACCAGCCGGGACAGCCGAACTTCCGCGCCATTCAGGGCTGGAACGCAGCAAGCGTCTACCAGCAGGCCATCGCCATCATGGCCAAGGAAATCGATGGGTGAGAAGCGTTCCGCGTAGCGGACAAAAAGCCAATGATTTGGCTTTTTGAGCGACGAACGCCCGAAGCCATAGCGAAGGGCCGGCAGGCGCCCAAATCAGTCTCCCAGCTCAGCGCACAAAAAAGCCGGCATCACTGCCGGCTTTTTCTTTATCAGACCTATGCGCTCAAGCCGTAATCAGCTGCCGCGCTTGCGGGCTGCCAGCGTGCGCAGGCGCAGTGCGTTGAGCTTGATGAAGCCTGCAGCGTCCTTCTGGTCGTATGCGCCCTGGTCGTCCTCGAAGGTCACCAGCGCATCGGAATAGAGCGACTTGTCGGACTTGCGGCCGGTCACGATGACATTGCCCTTGTAGAGCTTCAGGCGCACTTCGCCTTCCACGTCTTCCTGGCTCTTGTCGATGGCCGCCTGCAGCATCTCGCGCTCGGGCGAGAACCAGAGACCGTTGTAGATGAGCTCTGCATAACGCGGCATCAGCTCGTCCTTGAGGTGGGCAGCGCCACGATCAAGCGTCAGCGACTCCATCGCGCGGTGCGCGGCGAGCAGGATCGTGCCGCCCGGCGTTTCATAAACGCCACGCGACTTCATGCCAACGAAGCGGTTCTCGACCAGATCGATGCGGCCAATGCCGTTGTCGCGGCCCAGATCGTTCAGCGCCTGCAGCAGCGTTGCCGGCGACATTGCCTCGCCATTGATGGCAACGGCGTCGCCCGCCTTGAAGGAGATGGTGATCTCGGTCGGCTCGTCCGGCGCATCCATCGGCGAAACGCTGCGCTGGTGAACATATTCCGGCGGCTCGACCCACGGATCTTCAAGCACCTTGCCCTCGGAGGAGGAGTGCAGAAGGTTCGCGTCAACGGAGAACGGAGCCTCGCCCTGCTTGTCCTTCGGCACCGGGATCTGGTGCGCCTGGGCGAACTCGAGCAGGTCGGTGCGGGACTTGTAGGTCCAGTCACGCCACGGCGCGATCACCTTGATGTCGGGGTTCAGCGCATAGGCCGAAAGCTCGAAGCGCACCTGATCGTTGCCCTTGCCGGTCGCGCCATGCGCAACGGCGTCAGCGCCGGTCTCGGCAGCGATCTCGACCAGCCGCTTGGAGATCAGCGGACGGGCAATCGAGGTGCCCAGCAGGTAGATGCCTTCATAGACCGCATTGGCGCGGAACATCGGGAACACGAAGTCGCGCACGAACTCCTCACGGAGATCCTCGATGTAGATCTCCTTGATCCCCATCATCTCGGCTTTTCTGCGCGCCGGCTCCAGCTCGTCGCCCTGGCCGAGATCGGCGGTGAAGGTCACCACTTCGGCGCCCAGTTCGGTCTGGAGCCATTTGAGGATGATCGAGGTGTCGAGACCGCCCGAATAGGCAAGCACGACCTTTTTAACGTCTTTGAGTTTCGTCATGGTCTTTCCCGGTAAGAGAAGTTCGGCATGGCCGGCCGGCTCCGCACTTCGGAGCCTCCAGGGTCGAGGCGACTAATATCAGGAATGACGGCGCGGGCAAGGCCAGACCCCGCAAATGAGAGAGGCCACACCGTCACCGGCATGGCCTCCTCATGCTCATTCCCGCGCAATCCTCAGGCCGCTTCCAGCGTCGCCACCGTTTTCAGCGCGCCATCCAGCATCTCGCCCTTTTCGTCCTTGAGCGCCGCTTCACGCAGCCGGCGCAGCCAGTCGGCCGCGTCCTCACGGCCCTCCAGAAGCGTCAATCCGGACAGAACCCGGTCGAACTTGGAATGCCCGCGCACATGCGTGTCGCTATAGCCCTTGATGAGCCTGCGGCAGTTGAGAATCTCCACCGCCAGCCCATAATCGCGTCGCGCCGTATCAAGCGCCAGCGCATACCAGCGGTCCAGATGCTCCTTCTCGACCTGATGGCGCAGGAGCGACCGACGCCAGGGCCGCAGCGTTCCAATCACCCACAGCGCCCCGAAGCCGAACAGGCTGTCTGTACGGATGCGCCGGCCGCGATTGATGCGACGGTCGACCCATTTCGAAAGACCCGGCCGGTTTTCGATGAAACGCCCCAGCCCCGTGGGCAGCGTGCCGCAGAACTCTTCGACGCGCGGATGGAAGAACTCGGTCACCTGCAGCACATTGGCGTCGCCGACCTTCATTTCCTTTCGGATGCGCTCGGCCCGCGCCGTGCGCGTCTTCAGATCCGCCACGCGCAAAATGTCGTCATAGCACATGGCGTTCGCCACATGCTTTGCAGCGGCCTCGCCCAGCGCGTGGTCCTTCCCGGCGCTGTCCAGCACCAGCGCCTGATCGAGCCTGTCCAGATACTCCGCGCCATAGGCGAGATCCTGATAGTCGACCACCTTGCGCAGCCCGGCGAGCGCCATCGCCCTCACCGGTTCGGGATAGGCATCGGCGCGCGCTGCCAGCGCGTTCCACGCGGCAACCAGCCGCTCCGGGCCGGCAACGGCGATCCCCTGCCCGGCCGGCGGCGCATCCTGAACAACCGCAGAAGCGTCTTCACCGGCAACCGTGCGCTCGAACGCCTTGCCGAAGGCAGCCAGGCTGGCCTTCACGCCGCGTCCGGAGGCCTCGATGGTCTCTTCATAGCTCTCGCGCGCAAACGGCAATGCGCCGGAACCGGCCAGCGCGCCGAACAGGCTCGACGAGATCACCGACCCAGCCTCGACAGCCACCTTTTCCATGTCGAAGCAGATGTAGCGGCTGGCCGCCTCACGCGCGTTCTTATGAACGGTGGGCGAGTCCGCGCGGCCGTCACCCGGCTCGATCTTCTCCGACACGGCAGCGATGCGGTGCGCCGAGGCGATCAGCGTCGTGCGGTCGGGCGTCACGAAACCGCGCATCACCGCACGGCCCGCCTCCATCAGCTCGGCGGCAATCAGGATGTCGATGTCGCCCTGTGCCGGAGCCAGCGAAAAGACCGGACGGCGGCCGGTGTCGGGACACATCTCGACATAGTAGATCGTCGCGCCGGTGCGCTGGGCCACGCCGGCAACGGAGGTTGCCTGGGCGAGATATCCGTTGCGCTCGGCAACATCGGTGATCCAATTGGTCAGCACACCGCCGCCCTGCCCGCCAACGGCGAGAATGGCGAGCTTGATGATCTTCTGGTCTTCGTTTGCTTTCATCCGTTTGGCCATGGGTCTCAAGCCTCTCCGAATGTCAGACGCCGCTTCTCACGGCGTGTTTGCAGGAAGCCCGTCACGCGGCGACGCAGCCTGTCGGCAAACCGGTCCCACGAGCCGGGATTGTGCACCACATCGGCGCGGTAGAAGGAGG
Organism: Nitratireductor sp. GZWM139; assembly: GCF_030068685.1. Lineage (NCBI taxonomy): Bacteria > Pseudomonadati > Pseudomonadota > Alphaproteobacteria > Hyphomicrobiales > Phyllobacteriaceae > Nitratireductor > Nitratireductor sp. GZWM139. The sequence continues at coordinate 103,525 of NZ_JAMQML010000009.1, forward strand.
GACACAGCACCGCCGCGTCGGCCACTTCGCCGCAATTGCCGCAACCGACACAGGTGTGGTCAATGGACGCCACCGGATCATCACGCAGCGGGTCATCCAGCTTCTTGACCGAGAGCGACGGACAGCCCGACAGCCGCATGCAGGCGTGATCGCCGGTGCACACATCCTCGTCCACGCCGAAGCGCGGCTTCACCACACGCTTGCCGCCGGAGATCGCCTTGGCGGTCTGCGGCTTTTCGCGACGCTGCCTGTTGAGCATGCATTCGGACGACGCGACGATAACCTTCGGTCCCTTCTCCTCCGTCGTCAGCGCCTCGCGCAGCGCAGCGCGCACCTTGGTCACGTCATAGGTGCGATCGATATGCCGAACCCATTTCACGCCCATGCCCTTCACGGCATCGGTGATCGGATGCTGGGTCGACTTGGTGGGATTGTCGGCGCGCGAGGAAAGCACGTCCTGCCCGCCCGTGGCCGCCGAATAGAAATTGTCCACCACAACGATCACGCCGTCATTCTGGTTGAACACGGCATTGCCAATGGAGGAGGTCAGACCGTTGTGCCAGAAGCCACCATCGCCCACAAAGGAGATGGAGCGGCGCTTGGCGTCAGGCGAATTGAAGGCCGAGGCGGAGGCCGGGCCGAGACCATAGCCCATGGTCGTCGCCCCCAGCTCGAAGGGCGGCATGATCGAAAACAGATGACAGCCGATATCCGACGAGATGTGGTGCGGTCCGAGTTCCTTTTCGATCAGCTTCGTCGCGGCGAAGATCGGCCGTTCCGGGCAGCCGGTGCAAAAGCCCGGCGGACGCCCCGGCACCACCTTGGCGAGATCCGCCGCCAGCGTGTTCTCTCCCGACGCATTGGGCGCCAGCACCTGCGCGGCCAGAAGCTCCGGCGCGTTGGCGCGCAGATAGGCGCTGATGCCGTCCAGCATCACCTGCCCGGTGTATTCGCCGGCCATCGGCAGAATGTCCTTGCCGAGGATGCGCGTGTCGAGCCCCTTCTTGTGCATCAGCGAGGCAATCGCCTGCTCGAGATAGTTGGGCTGCCCCTCCTCCACGATCAGGATCGAATCCTTGTCGGCGCAAAAGTCGATCACTTCATCGTCGATCAGCGGATAAACCGCATTGAGCACATAGAGCGGCACATCCGTTTCGCCGTAGACATCGGCAAGACCGATGCGCTGCAGCGCACGAATGACGCTGTTGTACATGCCGCCCTGCAGGATGATCCCGGCCTTGCCCCGGTCGGGACCGAAGAACTCGTTGATCCTGCGCGAGCGGATGAAATCGACCGCAGCCGGCATGCGCTTTTCCACCTTCTCCTTCTCATGCAGGAAGGAGGCCGGCGGCAGCACGATGCGGTTGGTGTCGCGGCGCGGGTTCTCCAGCGCGTCGGCCACGGTCATCCAGGGCCGTTTGTTTTCCTTGGTCTCGAAACTGCCGGTCACATGGCAGCTGCGGATGCGCACCATCAGCATGACCGGTGTGTTGGACGCCTCGGAAAGCTCGAACCCGTCTTCGACCGCCTTCACGATGGACCGCAGGTTGGGCCGCGGGTCGAGCAGCCAGACCTGGCTCTTCATGGCGAAGGGGTGGCTGCGCTCCTGCATGATCGAGGAGCCTTCGCCATAGTCCTCACCGACGATGATCAGCGCACCGCCCGTCACGCCGCCGGAGGCGAGGTTGGCAAGCGCATCGGAGGCGACGTTCAGGCCGACCGACGATTTGAAGGTGCATGCGCCGCGAATGGGATAGTGAACCGAAGCCGCCAGCATGGCGGTCGCCGTCGCCTCGGAGGCACTTGCCTCGAAATGCACGCCAAGCTCGCCCAGAATGTCCTGCGCGTCGGCAAGCACGTCCATCAAATGGCTGATCGGCGCGCCCTGATAGCCACCGACATAACCCACGCCACACTGCAGGAGCGCCTTGGTGATGGCCAGAATGCCCTCGCCGTGAAAGGTCTCACCGGCCCCGAGGCGAAGCTTCTGAACCTCCTTCACGAACGAACGTTCTGCCATGGTGCATTCTCCCGTCTCATGCGCCGGGGTTGATCGCCCTCAAGCGCAATCTGCTAGAAATCGTGTTGTCGGATGTTGCCCAGTATTTTCTGAAGCGTGGCGATGAAGGCGGAATACTCCGCCTCGTCGATGTCGTTGAACATCTCGGCAAAGGCGTCGTGCATGGCCGGCCATGCACGGTTGAACTCCTCACGCCCCTTGTCGGTCAGAAAGATGTGTCGCGTGCGGCTGTCATCCTGACAGGCTTCGCGCCGCACCAGCCCCTGCGTTTCAAGCGCGTCGAGCGTCCGGCTCATGGTCGACTGTTCGATGACAGTGTAGACCGACAATTCGTTGATCGACATCCCGTCGCCAACCATCAGAACCGCCAGTGCGCGCGCCTGCGGAACGGTCAGCCCCTGCTCCCGTAAATCATGGCGCAGCGTCGCGTTGTAACGCCCCATGATCCGGTTCATCAGATAGGGTGCAAAGTGCTGAAGCCCCATCTGGCCCAGCGTTGCGATCCTCGGGGTCTTGCCGTCCTGCCGTTCGTCCATCAGAGCTTCTCCGCCAACAGATGCTCCGAACCGCCAGCCGGCTTTCCGCTCAGCCCCGCACCCTGCCGGATGGACCCGCCAATGGATATCCGCCGATCACGACCAGACCTGAGAAGCCCACGCCACCGAGAGGACGCAGCACGGGCTGCAAAAGAGCCCATCGCTTCGAGGTCTGCCGGCACAGATGCGCCGTGGTCGATGATCGTGTTTGATGAACTGCCGATATGCCGGTTCGAAATTGCTTCAACGCGGCCTGCATAGGCCTCGCGCTGCGCGTCTGTCCATTCCCCGTTGGTCGGACCCTTCGGCTTTCCAGCCTTATCACCCGTCACATGGCAGCGCGCCCTGGAATGGCGGCGCGACACCCAGGCGCGACCGCACGGATATACGGTCGCGTGAAGCGCCTTTACGACGCTGCCATGGAAGTGTGTTTCGGATCCGCTCATCGGAAGCTCCGGCTCAGTTCCTGGAGACCAGCGCCAGAACACGGCACGGGCTGCCGGTGCCCTGCTCGATCTTGAGCGGCGCGGCGATCAGGATCGCCCCCTTGGGCGGAAGCCTGTCGAGATTGGCAAGGCTGGCCAGCCCATAGCGGTTTGCCTTATGAAGCAGATTGTGCGCGGGAAATGGCGGCTCCATGCCACCGGCCTGCCCGGCATCGGTTCCGATGGTCTCGCTGCCCCAGCCAACAATCCCCTTCTCAAGAAGATATTCGATGGCTTCTGCAGTCGGGCCCGGCGAATGCGGGCCAGTCTCGTCCGCATTGAGAAACGCCTCTTCCGAGCCGTTGCGCTTGTACCAGTCGCTGCGCAGCACCACCCACTCACCGGGGCGAATGTCGCCGTGCTCGGCTTCCCATGCCTTGATGTGATCCACCGTCAGCAGGAAATCATTGTTCTCTGCGGCCTCGGCGGAACAGTCGATGACATTGACCGGCGCAACAAAATTCTGCGGTTCAATCGTGTCCGTTGTTGCATTGGGATGGTCCCGCCCGGTGATCCAGTGGGTCGGCGCATCAAAATGCGTGCCCGAATGCTCACCGAGTTTCAGCCAGTTCCATGCCCACCAGGGGCCATTGTCATCATAGGCCGAGATCTTGTGGATCTCGATTTTGGGCGTATCGACCGCAAGCTCTGGCGGGAGCTTCAGAAGCGGGGTTTTCGGGCCAAGTACGGCGGCCAGGTCAACGACCTCCACCTCGCCGGAAAGCAATTGGCTCGCAAGCTCACCAATGACGGACTTGCTCATGTTTCTCCTCCCAGAGATATGTAAGAGCACAGACATCCTCCCTGTGCTCTCTTCTGACCTAGACCAAAAAGAATGCATTTGCAAATATCTTTAGGCTGACGAAACCCTTGAAATGGGCGAGCGTCCTGCATCAAAAGCGCAAATGCATGTGATGACACGCATCTTCAAAGCTGATTCGCAGTCAGAAAGACGATCAAGGCCCGAAGTCAGCCTCTTCGGAAAAGCCTGCGTCAGCCGAGCATGGTTTCACATGAAACATGCATCTGAATTGGGTCGGGAAACACGCCCTGCCCCTTCGCAGATCCGGTTCGCGACACGCCACCCATACTGGAATTCTCCGTCGGTTATCTCTTCAACCAGCACTGCCAGGCTTCTCCGCGCGGCACACACAAACTGGACGGTGCGCAATCTGCGTCTTTCAACTTTCTCTGGGTGCTCGGCCGGCCTTGCTGTGATATTCAGCCGACATGGCACAGAAGAAAGCGCATGAAGTCGACCGCTGGCTTGCTCGCCCCGAGCAGACCTACCGTATCGTCCTGATCTACGGGCCCGATCGTGGCCTGGTCAGCGAACGGGCGAAGCGTTATGCGACCGGAACGGGATTGCCGCTGGACGATCCCTTCACCGTCGTGCGCCTTGAAGCCAGCGAAGTGGAGCAGCAGCCGGGCCGGCTTGCCGATGAGGCGCAGACGGTTCCCATGTTCTCCGATCAACGCCTGATCTGGGTGAAGGGCGCCGGCAATCACAAGGCATTCGTCGCCGACGTCACCGCGCTGAACAGCAATCCCCCGACCGATTGCACCATCCTGATCGAGGCCGGCGACCTTAAAAAAGGCTCGTCGCTGCGCTCGGCTGCCGAACGCGGCGCAAGTGCAATGGCCCTTCCCTGCTATGCAGACGATGGGCGCGGCGTCGACGCCGTCATTGATGAAGCGCTCGGCGCGGCGGGGCTGAAAATCTCGCTTGAAGCGCGCCAGCTCCTCAAAGCCAATCTCGGCGGAGACCGGCTCGCCACCCGTGGTGAACTGGAGAAGCTTGCGCTTTACTGCAAGGGTGCAACGGAAGTCACGCCGGAAGACATACGCTCACTCATCGGCGACGTGGCCGGACTGAGTACGGATGAAGCGGTTGATGCGATCATTTCCGGGCGTTTTCAGGCGTTCGACAGCGCCTTCCGGCGCTTTGTTGCCGCTGGAAACCCGCCCTTCCTCGTGCTCTCCGCCACATTGCGGCAGGTGCACGCCCTGCAGATCATGCGTCAGGCAATGGACAGCCAGGGCGTCTCGGCCAGTTCCGCCGTTGCCGGCGCAAGACCGCCGGTGTTCTTCTCGCGTCGCAAGACGGTGGAGACAGCGCTTGGCCGCTGGAACAGCACCGCTTTGAAGAACGCCGCCGACCGCCTGCAGGCAGCCATCCTGCGCACACGGCAAAAGCCAGCCCTTGCCGTTCCTCTGGCGCGACAGGCCCTTCTCGCCCTCACGGTCGAAGGCGCGCGCGGCCGGCGCTAACCGGCCGCATATCACTCAAATCATTGGTATTTCCAGAGCAGAAGACCGGCAACCGAACCCCGGTCTCGGGTCATGCCGATGCTCACCAATAGCGCGGATCAGCCCTCCTGCGTCCTCATGGACGCACGGCAATCCAGTTCTGCAAACAGGCCCTTGGCTACTGCTTCAGGAGACGGCAAAGCTCGTCGAGCTGTTCCAGCGAGCGATAGGCAATCCGCATTTCGCCGCCACGCTGCTTGTGATTGATCACGACCTTGAGCCCTGTCTGATCGCTCAGAAGCTTCTGGAGGGCCAGCGTGTCCGCGTCCTTTTCCTTCTTCGGCTCACGCTCGGCCTTGCCTTCCTCCGCCGGCGCTGCGGCCAGAGCCTCTGCCTGGCGGACGGAAAGCCCGTCCTCAATGATACGCAGAGCAAGCGCAACCGGGTCCTGCGCCGTTACCAGCGTACGCGCATGGCCAGCGGACAGCGATCCATCGACAATGAGATCCGCCACGGCTTCCGGCAGTTTGAGCAGACGAAGCGTGTTCGCCACATGGCTGCGGCTCTTGCCGATCACCTGGCCGAGATCCGCCTGCGTATAGCTGTGCTCATCGATCAGCTGCTGATAGCCGCGCGCTTCTTCGATCGCGTTCAGGTCCGCGCGCTGCACGTTCTCGATGATGGCCAGCTCTAGCGCGGCCTTGTCATCCACCTCGCGCAGGATGACCGGAACCTCGGTCAGACCTGCCCGCTGTGCGGCGCGCCAGCGGCGTTCACCCGCAATGATCTCAAACCGGCCCGGCGCATCGCCGGAACGAACCACCACAGGCTGCACGATGCCATGCTCACGGATCGACTGGGCGAGATCACCCAGATCACCCTCGGCAAAGAGCCGGCGGGGGTTGCGCGGGTTTGGCGAAATGAACTCGATTGGCACGGAGCGATCCGCGCGCACCGCTTCCTTCTGCTCGGTATCCGGCTTGTCCATCTCCCCGATCAGAGCGGCCAGACCGCGCCCCAGACGCTTGCGTGAAGGATCTTCGTTCATGTCAAAACACCATCAGCCACAAAACTCATTTAACCGCCCGCCCGATGAAATCGAACTCAGGCAGCCTGCAACCGCCGTTCACGACGGATCACTTCAGAAGCCAGCTGTAGATAAGCCTGGCTACCGCTGCATTTCAGATCGTAGAGCAACGCAGGCTTCCCATAGGACGGCGCCTCGGAAACACGCACATTGCGCGGAATAACCGTGTCGTAGACGGTCTCGCCCATATGCGCCCGCACATCCGCCACCACCTGGTTGGCGAGATTGTTGCGCTGGTCGAACATGGTCAGGACAATGCCCTGAATGCCCAGATGCGGATTGATCGAGGCACGCACCTGCTCAACCGTCTCAAGAAGCTGGCTCAGCCCCTCCAGCGCGAAGAACTCGCATTGCAGCGGAACCAGAATGGAATCGGCTGCCGCCATTGCATTCAGCGTCAGAAGGTTCAGGGATGGCGGGCAATCCACCAGAACATAGGAATAAGGAATTCCGTCCTGATTCAATGCGTTGCGCAGTTTCAGAACACGGTCAGGCGCGCTCGAAATTTCCATTTCAATGCCCAGAAGATCGAGCGTCGAAGCCACGATCGAGAGACCGGGAACAGCGGTTTCCATAGCCGCTTCCATGATGCCTGCCCCACCGGTCAACACATCATAGGACGAAACGAGACGCTTCTGACGGTCAATGCCCAGCCCGGTGCTGGCATTGCCTTGCGGATCAAGATCGACGACCAGAACGTTTTCGCCAATCGCGGCAAGCGCGGTTGCCAAATTTATGGCTGTGGTTGTCTTGCCAACCCCGCCCTTCTGGTTTGCGACTGTGATGATTCGCGTACCGCTATTCATCGCTGCTGCTACCTCGAATAGACTCGACTGAAAGGTTCCGCGACGACCCCGGCTAAAGCCGAACAGGATTCTTCACTTCGAGAATGATGGCTGCCGCATCGACCTTGTCTTTGTGTTCTACCAGATCGAACCGCCACGCGTTACCGCTTTCTTCCACTTCCCTCCGGTAATCCCGGCCTTTGTGAAAGAGCGCCCGCGCACCCTGGCTCAACCAGGGCTCTGTCAGCTCGAGAAGCAGCGAAAGCGGAGCCAAAGCCCGTGCCGTAACGATCTCCGGGGCCTCGATAAGGCTGTAGCAGTCTTCGATTCGCTTCGCGTGAACCTTTGGCCGAACCCCGACCTCGTTGAGCGACGAGACAAGAAAGGCTGCTTTTTTGCGGTTGCTTTCAACCAGATGGACTTCAGCGCCCGGCTTTTCAGCAAGAAGGATTGCCATTACCGCGCCGGGAAAACCGCCGCCCGACCCGACATCGAGCCATTTCCGCGCATCCGGTGCGAGTCGCAAAAGCTGCGCGCTATCCAGGATATGACGCTCCCACAAGGTCTCAAGCGTTGACGGAGCGGCCAGATTGATTCGTCTCGACCAGCGTCGGAAAACTTCCTCAAACGCAACCAGACGATCAAATGTTTCACGTGAAACTGGACCAGCGATTTCCACAAGCTGATCGAAACGCGATGTCGCCATTATGCAGCGCCCCGCTCGGTCTCAAACTGGCGCAGCGTGGCGATGATCAGTGCCAGAGCTGCCGGTGTCATCCCATCGATCCGCTGGGCGTCTGCAATGCTCCGCGGCCGCCGGGCCGCAAGCTTCTGCTTGAGCTCATTGGACAATCCCACAATCGTATCGAACGTCATATCATCCGGTATGAGCCGCGCTTCTTCTCGCCGCAGCATCGCGGCGTCACTTCCCTGCCGTTCAAGATAGACGGCGTATCGCGCCTCCGTCTCGACGAGCTCCGCGAGCTTCGGAGGGATAGAGGAGAAGTCATTCCAGATGGTAGTAAGTCGGCTCATATCGATATTTGGATAGGACAAGAGATCGTAGGCGGAGCGCCGGACACCGTCCTTGTTCAGCGCTATGCCATGACGCTCGGCTTCATTGGGGCTCAGGTCACGGCTCTTGATCAGCGCTCGCGCATCGTCCAGCGTCGTCTGCATCTCGCTGAAGCGCTTCCGTCTCTCTGACGACGCAATGCCCAGTTCAATGGCCAGAGGCGTCAGGCGCATATCCGCATTGTCTGCCCGCAGCGACAGGCGATATTCCGCGCGCGAGGTGAACATGCGATAGGGTTCACTCACACCGCGCGTCACCAGATCGTCGATCATCACGCCGATATAGGCATCCGCTCGGCCGAGGGTGATCATGCCGGTGCCGGACGCCGACCGCGCTGCATTGATGCCGGCAAGAATCCCTTGGGCTGCAGCCTCTTCATAACCGGTCGTGCCGTTGATCTGTCCCGCCAGGAACAGCCCCTTCACCCGCCGGGTCTCAAGCGTCGGTTCGAGATCTCGCGGATCCACATGGTCATATTCAATCGCATATCCCGGCTGAAGCACCACGGTCTCAGCCAAGCCGGGAATGGTCTTGAGAAGCGCGACCTGCGCATCTTCAGGCAGCGAAGTCGAAATACCGTTCGGATAAACCGTGTGGTCATCGAGACCTTCCGGCTCCAGGAATATCTGATGCCCTTCCCTGTCGCCAAACTTGACGATCTTGTCTTCAATGGACGGACAATAGCGCGGTCCGATTCCGTCAATCGCGCCGGAGTACATGGCCGAGCGATGCAGATTGTCCCGGATCACCTGGTGGGTTTCCGGTGTCGTTCGCGTGATGCCGCACTCTATCTGCCGATTCACAATCCTGTCTGTCAGCAGGGAGAATGGTGTCGGATTGTCGTCCGCTGGCTGCATGTCGAGCGATGCCCAGTCAATCGTACGACCGTCCAGCCTGGGCGGGGTCCCCGTCTTCAAACGCCCGAGCCTGAAGCCAGCCGCTTCCATAGAGAGCGACAGGCGCTCGGCAGCCTGCTCATTCATGCGCCCCGCCGGTATCGTCTTTTCACCGATGTGGATGAGGCCGCGCAGAAACGTACCAGTGGTCAACACAACAGAGCCACAGTTGAGATGACGCTCTCCGGACACAACAACCCCCGTGACCCGCCCCGCATCAATGACCAGTTCCAGCGCCTCGCCTTCGATCACTTCGAGATGCTCTTGAGAACGGATCGCCTCCTGCACAGCAGACCGATAGAGCTTGCGATCTGCCTGTGTACGCGGACCGCGAACTGCCGGACCCTTGCGGCGATTGAGTAAACGAAACTGAATGCCGGCGGCGTCTGCCGCACGTCCCATAATGCCGTCCAGCGCATCGACTTCCCGAACAAGGTGCCCCTTGCCAAGCCCACCGATTGCCGGGTTGCAGGACATCGCGCCGATGGTATCGAAGCGAAGTGTAACCAGCGCGGTCTTTGCACCGCTGCGCGCAGAGGCGGATGCCGCTTCAGCGCCGGCGTGCCCGCCGCCGATCACAATCACATCAAAGGTTTCATTCGTCATTATTCATATCCATCTGCTCTGCGCAAACGTCTCGACCAGAGAAGAAAGCTGGCTGGATTTAAGGACATTGGCTTTGGGACGTTGGATGACATGTCCTTTTCCAACCCATCAGTCAAGAGATTTGAGGTCGATGGGTTTCACGTGAAACAATGAGTCAAGACTGTTCAATCTCCTATCCCGTGTTTCACGTGAGTCATTTGCCAATACAGAACTGCGAGAAAATCGTGTCGAGGAGGTCCTCGACATCAATGCTTCCAGAGATGCGTCCCAGCGCATCTGCAGAAAGTCGCAGCTCTTCCGCGCGCAGTTCGAGTGGTGTGTCCTCGGACGCAATTGCTGTCTGAGCATGACGTGCGGCTTCTTCGATCAGCTGTACGTGACGCTGTCTGAAAGGCAGGATCTCTGTCGCATTCCGGGTCGCATCCCCCACCCGCTGACGTAGTTCTGCCAGAAGAGCATCGATCCCTTCACCGGATTTGACCGAGATCTCAAAGTCGTAGTCCCGCTGATTTCGATCTTTGGCCGGAAGATCAGCCTTGTTTCCGACCCGTAGAGAAGGTGCATCGGCCGGTGCTTCCACAGTGTCTTCAGCAGACATGTCTTCGAGAACAAGGATCAGATCCGCGTCTTTCGCTCTGCTGATCGCGCGTTCGATCCCGAGTGCTTCAACGCGGCCGGGGTTCTCCCGAATGCCAGCCGTATCCGTCAGGATCACTTTCGCACCGTCAATATCGAGTGCGGTCTCCAGCGCATCGCGCGTGGTTCCTGGCTCATCCGTCACGATGGCGATATCGCGTTGGGCAAGCGCATTGAGAAGGCTGGATTTTCCGGCATTGGGCGCACCGAGAATCACGACGCGGTATCCCTCCCTGATGATCTCGGCATTCCGATATCCGGCGGCATGCGTCCGCAAGGATCGGTGCAACGCAGTGACATCGTTCCAGACCTGCTCCGCAACCGAACCCGGAACGTCTTCCTCATCCGAGAAATCAAGCTCTGCCTCGATCATGGCGCGGGCCTGAATAAGTGTCCTGCGCCAGCCATCGTAGAGTGCGCGATGCCGTGTCTCCGCATTGGCCAGCGCAAAGCGGCGCTGCGCTTCTGTTTCTGCGGCAATCAGGTCGGAAAGCGCTTCTGCTTCCGTGAGGTCGAATTTTCCGTTCAAGAAGGCGCGTCGGGTAAACTCTCCGGCTTCTGCCAGACGAAACCCTGCAAAGCCGGACAGCGCGTCAAGCACTGCCTGAACCACGGCGCGTCCACCATGCAGATGCAGCTCCGCACAATCTTCACCTGTGAAACTGTGCGGAGCCGGAAAGAAGAGAACAAGCCCCCGATCGAGAAGCACGCCGTCACGGTTGTGAATCCCGCGCAACGCAGCCTGTCGCGCTACAGGCAAGGCACCCGCCATTTCCTCAAGGGCCTGACGGGTGCCTTCGCCGGAAAGCCGCACAACGGCGACCCCCGATGGCAGTCCACCGCTGGAAAGTGCGAATATCGTTGCCCGCATCTGAATTGCCCTTACGTCCAAAGCGCCCTACCGTGCCGGTAGATATTTTCCATAACGATCCGATGTGCAAGGAATCCTGATGGCTCTGCCAGCAAAAAATCTGCTTTCCAACGAAACCAGTCCCTATCTGTTGCAGCACAAGGATAATCCGGTCCATTGGCGCCCCTGGTCTGCGGCGGCCCTGCAGGAAGCCCGGGAGACGGACCGTCCCATTCTTCTCTCCGTTGGATACGCCGCGTGCCATTGGTGTCACGTGATGGCTCATGAGTCATTCGAGAATCCAAAAGTTGCGGAGGCCATGAACCGGCACTTCGTCAATATCAAGGTGGATCGGGAAGAGCGGCCTGAGATCGATCAGATCTATATGGCGGCCCTGTCTGCGACCGGCGAGCAAGGCGGCTGGCCGCTCACCATGTTTCTCGATTCGGACGGAAACCCGTTCTGGGGCGGCACCTATTTCCCGCCTGAGCAGCGGTATGGCCGGGCTGGCTTCCTCCAGGTGCTCGAGGCGGTCAATGCAGCCTGGAAGAACAAGCGCACCGATCTCCTGAAGAGTGCCACGGCGTTGAAGTCGCATGTCGAGAGTCGGCTCTCCCCCGCTTCCGGTCGCTCCGCCTCCCCTTCTGCGCTACTGGACGATCTTGCGCCGAAAATTCAGCGCATGATCGACATGGAACTGGGCGGCCTTCGCGGTGCCCCCAAATTCCCCAATGTCCCGTTCATGCGCATACTCTGGCTTCATGCGCTTCAATCCGGCGATGTTTCCTCTAAAGAAGCAGTTCTGTTCAGCCTCAAATCCATGCTTTCGGGCGGCATTTACGATCATGTAGGCGGGGGCCTCGCGCGTTATGCGACAGACGATCAATGGATCGTGCCGCATTTCGAGAAAATGCTCTACGACAACGCACAGCTCCTTCGCATGCTGTGCTGGGCGTATGGCGAAACGCAAAATGAATTGTTTCGGTATCGAATCGAAGAAACCGTCGGCTGGCTGCTCCGCGAGATGCGGGACGTGAATGGCGCGTTCATATCCAGTCTGGACGCGGATACTGAAAGCGTTGAGGGGCAAACCTATCTCTGGACGGAAGGAGAGCTCAATTCCGTCCTGGGTGCGGACGGAAATCGCTTTCTGGAAGTCTTCTCGGTCGCTCAACCGGAAGGCTGGGAGGGCGCGCCGATCCTGCATCGTCGTTCGACGCCGGAGTCTCAGGGGCGTGAGACAGAAACCGCGCTGCGCAGCATGCTCGACAGACTGCTTGAAGCCCGCAACTCCCGTGCCCAACCGGGGCGTGACGACAAGATTCTGGTCGACTGGAACGGCCTCACGATCACAGCTCTCGCCGAAGCCGGTCGCACCCTTGGGCGCCGGGACTGGATTGAAGCTGCGCAAACGGCTTTTCGTTTCGTATGCGAATCGATGGATCACGGCCGCCTGCCCCACAGCATCCGCGCCGGGAACCGGGTCTTTCCCGGGCTCACCAGCGATTATGCCTGCATGATTTCCGCTGCAGCGGCGCTTTATCAGGCGACAGGCGATGCAACACTGCTCGCACAGGCAGATGCCTGGCGCACCGTGTTGGATGAATGGCACGCGGATGCTGATGCGACAGGCTATTTTCTGTCCGCTTCAGACGCCGGAGACGTACCCATGCGCATTCGCGGTGATGTGGATGAGGCCATCCCGTCGGCCACCAGCCAGTGCATAGAAGCGCTCCTTGCCCTCTCCGTGCTCCACAACGGCGCTCTCGGCGCCCATCTGGCCCACGTCGTTGAAAAGGCTCTCGGGCGCGCTGCGAGCCAGACCTATGGCCAGGCGGGCACTGTCTATGCTGCGGCTCTGGCGGAAGAACCCATAAAGCTGGTCATGGTTGAACCCGATGCAGAACAGGTTTTTGTTCCGGTAGCGAATCGACATCTGGATCCACGCCGTTTCGACATCGTTCTCTCTGGAGAGAAAGAAGCGATGGAACTGCCCGGCGGTGTCACCGTCGATCCGACACGGAAAGCGGCCTATCTCTGCATCGGCCAGACCTGCCTGCCCCCATTCGACACCGCCAATGCACTGGAAGAGGCGCTGCGCAGAAGGCACTGAGAAGGATTTTATGCTGAACAAAAGATTAAGGCGGCGTCACGGTTTCCGGTGACGCCGCCTTTTAACTGCTGCCAGAACGGCAGATTTCGTCAAACCACCATCAGGTGTTCATCGAATCGAAGAATTCCGAATTGGTTTTGGTCTGCTTGAGCTTGTCGTTAAGGAACTCAATCGCGTCCGTGGTGCCCATCGGAGCCAGGATGCGGCGCAGAACGAAGATCTTCTGGAGATCCTGACGCGCGATAAGGAGGTCTTCCTTACGCGTACCGGACTTGAGAATGTCGATGGCCGGGAAGATACGCTTGTCGGCAACCTTGCGGTCCAGAACGATTTCCGAGTTGCCCGTGCCCTTGAACTCTTCAAAGATCACTTCGTCCATGCGGCTGCCCGTATCGATGAGCGCCGTGGCGATGATCGTCAGCGAACCGCCCTCTTCGATGTTGCGCGCCGCGCCGAAGAAGCGCTTGGGGCGCTGCAGGGCGTTGGCGTCCACACCACCGGTCAAAACCTTGCCGGAAGACGGCACGACCGTGTTGTAGGCGCGGCCAAGACGGGTGATCGAATCGAGCAGAATGACCACGTCGCGGCCATGCTCGACCAGACGCTTCGCCTTCTCGATGACCATTTCGGCAACCTGCACGTGGCGCGAGGCCGGCTCGTCGAAGGTCGAGGAAATAACCTCGCCATTCACCGAGCGCTGCATGTCGGTCACTTCTTCCGGACGTTCGTCGATCAGAAGAACGATCAGGAAGCATTCCGGGTGATTCGAGGTGATCGAATGGGCGATGTTCTGCAGAAGAACCGTCTTACCCGTGCGCGGCGGCGCGACGATCAGGCCACGCTGGCCCTTGCCGAGCGGCGCCACCAGGTCGATCACACGCGCCGACAGGTCTTTCTTCGTCGGATCCTCGATTTCCATGTTCAGCCGCTCATCGGGATAGAGCGGTGTCAGGTTATCGAAGTGGATCTTGTGGCGGATCTTCTCCGGATCCTCAAAATTGATCGTGTTGACCTTGAGAAGGGCGAAATAGCGCTCGCCTTCCTTGGGGCTGCGGATCGGACCCTCGACCGTATCGCCCGTCTTCAGCGAGAAGCGGCGGATCTGGGAGGGGGAGATGTAGATATCGTCCGGACCCGGCAGATAGTTGGCGGTTGCGGAGCGGAGGAAGCCGAAGCCATCCTGCAACACTTCCACGACGCCTTCGCCGATGATCTCGATATCCTGCGTGGAGAGCTTCTTCAAAATCGCGAACATCAGCTCCTGCTTGCGCATGATGCTGGCGTTCTCGACCTCAAGCGATTCTGCGAACGCAATGAGATCGGTCGGCGATTTGCTTTTCAGCTCTTGGAGTTTCATTTCCTGCATGTGCGGACTCTGGAAAGGCAAACAAAAAGATGGGGGTAGGCGTATTTGAAGCCAGCCGGTTTCACTCGGAACGGAAGATGTGCGTGGAACCGGACAAAAAGGAAGGAACCGACTCTTAGCGCCGTCTTGTTCAAAGGGCAAGACGGCATCGCCGGTTCCGCATCAAAGGCAGTCTGTCAAACCCGTATCAGAAGGGTTTGACGATAACAAGCACGACAATCACGATCATCAGAAGCGTCGGCGCTTCGTTCATTATACGCCAATGACGGGCGGGCTTGGTGTTCTGATCAGCCGCAAAGCGGCGAACGGAGGCCGAGAAATAGCCGTGCACGCCCGACATGGCGATAACAAGCGCGATCTTTGCGTGCAGCCAGCCGCCCGAAAAGCCGAAACCGTCCCAGGCCAGCCACAGGCCGAAAACCCAGGTCACGATCATGGCCGGGTTGATGATCAGCCGTAACAGACGCTGCTCCATCACCTTGAATGTCTCGGATTTCTCCGAACCCGGCTCGGCATCCGCGTGATAGACGAACAGCCGCGGCAGGTAGAGCATGCCTGCCATCCAGGCAATCACGGCGATCACATGGATGGCCTTGGCCCAGAGATAGAAACCGGACGGATTGTAGAAAAACAAAAGCGCCGTCAGGCCGATGAAAATCGCCAGCGCCGTGAAGGCCCTGCCCGCAGCTTTTTTGCCGCCCGTGTCACTCGCAGCCATCACTCGGCCTCCCTGATCTGCTTCAGCATGGCTTCTACATGCTCAACCGGCGTCTTGGGCGTGATGCCGTGGCCGAGGTTGAAGATGAAGGGTCCATGTCTCAGGGCGTCCAGAATGGCCGCCACGCCCTCGTGGAGCGCCTCTCCGCCCGCAATCAGCCTCAGGGGGTCCAGATTGCCCTGAACGGCTCCCTCGGCCTGCAGACGGCGCGCTGTGCCCAATGGAACGGTCCAGTCGAGGCCCAGCGCCGTCACGCCCGTCTCCCGGCGATAGCCCGCATAATGCGCGCCCGCGCCCTTGGGAAAGCCGATGATCGGCACATCGGGGTGCTTTTCGCGCACTTTCGCCACGATCCGCGCCATCGGCTTCACGCACCAGCGCTCGAAAGAGAGCTCATCGAGAACACCGGCCCAGGAATCGAAGATCTGAACCGCATCCGCGCCCGCATCGATCTGGCGGATCAGATATTCGGCCGAACAGTCCGCAAGACAGTCGATCAGCGCGGAGAAGGCCTCCGGCTGTTCCAGAGCGAACATGCGGGCCGGCGCCTGGTCCGGCGTTCCATGCCCGGCGATCATGTAAGTCGCCACCGTCCAGGGAGCGCCACAGAAGCCGAGCAGCGTCGTTTCGTCTGGAAGTTCTTTCCGAAGCCGCCGCACCGTCTCGTAGACCGGCGCCAGATGATCATGAAAACCGTCGGTTTCCAGCCTGGCGATGCCGCCGGCGTCGATTGGCGTCAGGAGCGGACCGCGCCCTTCCTCGAAGCGCAGATCGCGTCCGAGGGCATGAGGCACGACGAGAATGTCGGAAAACAGGATCGAAGCGTCGAAGTTGAAACGCCGGATCGGCTGTAGGGTCACTTCCACGGCCAGATCGGGATTGTAGCAGAGATCCAGGAACCCACCGGCGTGTTTCCGGGTTTCCCGGTATTCCGGCAGATATCGCCCTGCCTGGCGCATCATCCATACGGGAGGCGGAAACACCGTCTCGCCTCTAAGCACGTCGAGGATTTTTCGCTGCCCCATCAGGATGCTCCACAGTCAGGATTCAAAAGATAATTACAGATCTGAAGATTCTTCTGATTCTTAGACTCTGTTTGTAATGTGGATTCAAATCTGTCCACGGTTTCGCGCATCGCCCCTTCGGTCTTATTGCCGCGCCCCATGGCAATGCACATCTTCAGAAGAACGGGGATAATGCGGATTCAGCACGCAGATTCAATAGGCTGAGCCAATTTCGTTTTTCCGCGTGTGGTGGACAATGAAGGAAGGTTCGGGGATTGTCGATTGTTCTCCACATGGGCGCATCACAATTCACACCGGGCTGATCTGTGGAAGACTCTATGGACTTATCCAGAGGCGCGGCCTCGCCATTTTTTTGAGCCCGCGTTATCAACAATCATCCACATGGCGGGGCAGAAAACCGTGCAACAGCCGCAGCGCTTCTTCCATCTTCACATGATTTCTGATGCGACCGGAGAGACTCTTCTGGCCGCTGGACGCGCCGCAGCCGCGCAATACAAGGATGCGCGGGCGATCGAGCACATCTACCCGCTGATTCGAAATGAGAAGCAGCTGGCCCGCGTGCTCGATGAAGTGGAGCGCGAGCCGGGCATTGTTCTCTACACAGTGGTGGATCAGAAACTCGCCCGGCAGGTGGATGAAAGCTGTGCCGCGCTCGGCCTGCCCTGCGTTTCCGTGCTCGAACCGGTGCTGATGGTTTTCCAGTCCTATCTGGGAACACCCGCCGGACGGCGCATGGGCGCGCAGCATGTGCTGGATGCGCAGTATTTCCACCGCATCGAAGCGCTCAATTTCACCATGGAGCATGATGACGGGCAGCTTCCGCTGAACATTGAAGATGCGGACGTTGTGCTTGTGGGTATCTCCCGCACATCCAAGACGCCCACCAGCATCTATCTGGCGAACCGCGGTGTGAAGACCGCCAATGTTCCAATCGTTCTGGACATGAAGCTTCCCGAAGCGCTGGCAGAGGCCAGGCGGCCGCTGATCGTGGGCCTCGTTGCTTCCGCCGAGCGCATTTCACAGATTCGCCAGAACCGCATTCTGGGCTCTGTGGATGAAACAGCCTTCAATCCCTATACGGATCGCGCAACAATCTCGCGCGAGATTGCCTATGCGCGCCAGCTTTGCAGCCGGCATGGCTGGCCGGTGATCGACGTTTCGCGCCGGTCCATTGAAGAAACCGCAGCCGCCATTCTCGCATTGTATGCGAAGTCACGAGAAAACAGAGGGTGACACCATGACAGACAAGCCCGCCATCATCCTGGCGTCGGGAAGCGCCTTTCGTCAGAAAATGCTGCGCGATGCCGGCGTCACGTTTCGCGTCGAACGGTCCGAGATCGACGAGCGCGCTGTGGAAAACACGCTGGAAGGAAGCGGCGCGGATCCTGAAACCGTCGCCCAGGTGCTTGCCGAAGCCAAGGCCGTGGACGTTTCCGAGCGCTCCCCCGGCGCGCTTGTCATCGGTGCGGACCAGACCCTGTCGCTCGGTGATGAAGTCTTCCACAAGCCAGCAGACATGGAAGGCGCGCGCCGGCATCTTCTGAAACTTTCGGGCCGCACCCATCAGCTCAACAGCGCCGTCGTCATCGCGCGTGATGGCGAGGTGATCTGGCGGCATGTGGGCATTGCGCGCCTCACCATGCGCGATCTCGATCCCGCTTTCATCGGGCGTCATCTTTCCAGTGTGGGCGAAAACGCCCTGCACAGCGTAGGCGCTTATCAGATCGAAGGTGAAGGCATTCAGCTTTTCGAAAAGATCGAAGGCGACACCTTCACGATTGTCGGCCTGCCGCTCCTGCCGCTTCTGGCCGAGCTGCGCACGCTGGGGGCGATCGATGGCTGATATTCACGCCTTCGTCTGCGGGCATCCCATCGCGCATTCCCGCTCGCCGCTCATTCATGGCTACTGGCTTCATAAGCACGGCATCGCCGGCAGCTATGAAAAGCTGGATGTCGCACCGCTCGATTTTCCGGCGTTTCTCGCTGGCCTGTCATCTTCCGTATATGCCGGTGGCAACGTCACCCTGCCCCACAAAGAAGCAGCCTTTCAGGGTGTCGATCAGTGCGACGAGGCGGCCGAGATGATCGGCGCCGTCAACACGCTGTGGTTCGAGGGTGGAAAACTCATCGGCGGAAACACGGACGCCTATGGTTTTTCTGCAAATCTGAGCGCCATTGCTCCCGGCTGGACGTCTGGCGAGACCGCCGTGGTGCTGGGTGCAGGCGGTGCGGCGCGCGCCATCATCCACGCCATCCAGAAGGCCGGCTACCGCAAGATTCGCGTGGTCAATCGCACCATTGAGCGGGCCGAGGAGCTGGCGCAGCGTTTCGGAACGGGCGTCAGCGCCCATGGCTGGGACGCGCTTCCGGCACTTCTGTCCGATGCGCATCTTCTGGTGAACACGAGCGCGCTCGGCATGACCGGGAAACCGCCGCTGGAGATTTCGCTCGATCCAATGCCTGAAGGCGCGGTCGTCAGCGACATTGTCTATGCGCCGCTCAAGACGGACCTGCTTGCCGCCGCCGAGGCGCGCGGGCTCACGCCGGTCGACGGGCTGGGCATGCTGCTGCATCAGGCCGTGCCCGGTTTCGAGCGCTGGTTCGGCATGCGGCCAGAGGTCACCGGGGCCCTGCGCACGCATGTTCTGTCCGATGGAGAACAGGTGTGACAGTCATTCTCGGCCTCACCGGCTCCATCGGCATGGGGAAATCCACAACCGGCCGCATGTTTGTGGAAGAAGGCGTGCCGGTGCACGATTCCGATGCAGCGGTTCACAGGCTCTATGCGGGTGCGGCTGCACCGCTCATCGAGGCGCGTTTCCCCGGAACCGTTGTTAACGGCGCGGTGGATCGTGAACGACTGGCCAGGGCCGTTTTGGGGAAACCCGAAGCCTTCAAGGCGCTGGAAGAGATCATCCATCCACTGGTGCGTCAGGATGCAGACGCGTTCGTTGCCGAAAACAGGCAAAAGGGAACGCCCATTGTCGTGCTCGACATTCCGCTCCTGTTCGAAACGGGCGGTGAGGATCGTGTTGATCGCATTGTTGTCGTCACTGCGCCGGCTGAAGAGCAGCGCAGCCGGGTTCTGTCACGCCCCGGCATGACGGAAGAAAAGTTCGCCGCGATCCTTGCCCGTCAGGTGCCGGATGCGGAAAAGCGCGCGCGCGCCGACTTCATCATCGACACGGGCAATGGGATGGAAGCGGCGCGCGATGCCGTGAAATCGGTGATCGCAGCACTTTCCCCAGCCGAAACACCATCCCCATAAGGCCATGCTTGCGTCACCCGCATCGGGTGCGCATGTTGCTCACGAACTGGCGCTCTGGAGCGAATGAATGCGCGAAATCGTTTTCGATACGGAAACTACGGGTCTCGACAACAATCTGGATCGGGTGATCGAGATCGGCTGTGTCGAGCTGGACAACCGTTTTCCCACGGGGCGTTTCCTGCATCACTACATCAATGCGCAGGGCCGTTCGGTTCACCCGGAGGCGCAGGCGGTTCACGGAATTTCCGATGCCGATCTGGCCGATAAGCCGGTGTTTGGCGCGGTTCTGCAAGAATTTCTGGAATTCATCGACGGCGCAAAGCTGGTCGCCCACAATGCGAACTTCGATATCGGCTTCATCAATGCCGAATTCGACCGGCTGGGCGTTCCCCCGGTGGAGCCCTCGCTTGTGGTCGATACGCTGGCCATCGCGCGGCGCAAACACCCGATGGGGCCGAATTCGCTCGATGCGCTGTGCCGTCGCTATGGCATCGACAACAGCCGCCGCACCAAGCACGGCGCTCTCCTCGACGCCGAACTTCTCGCCGAAGTCTATATCGAGCTGATCGGCGGCAAGCAGGCCGCTCTTGGTCTGGAGATTTCAGGCGGTGGCGACAAAGCGGGCGAAAGCGCGCTGGCCGCTTCGGTCACCCTCTCGGCGCGACCGACTCCCCTTCCCCCGCGCATCAGCGAGGAAGAGCGCGCCGCTCATGAGGCGCTGGTCGAAAAGCTCGGCGAGAAATCGCTCTGGCACAATCTGCGCGCCTGAGGTCAGGCAGCTTTTCCGGAAAATTCCGGCTTTCTCCGAAAATCGAAAAAACCTGCGCCAGAAATGATGCGCCAGAAATGATTCGGGGCGGCGCCCGAAAGCGCCACCCCGAAAAAAACTCAGAAAATCTGGCTGGATCAGGAAACCTGAACCTGGCCCTTTGCCTGTTCCTCGGCAACGCGCTGCTGGAACATGCGGGCAAAGTCGATCGGGTCGATCATCAGCGGCGGGAAGCCACCGGCGCGGGTTGCGTCGGCGATGACCTGACGTGCGAACGGGAAGAGCAGACGCGGGCACTCGATGAAGAGAACCGGCAGCATGTGCTCCTGCGGGAAACCGGCAACGCGGAAGACACCGCCATAAACCAGCTCTACGTTGAACAGCACCTTGCCTTCGGCTTCTGCCTTGGCGTTGAGCGTCAGCACGACGTCATAGTCGGTCTCGCCAAGCGGGTTGGCGTTGACATTGACGTTGATGTTGATTGCCGGAGCTTCCGAACGACCGCGCAGAGACTGCGGAGCGCCCGGGCTTTCGAAGGAAAGATCCTTCACATACTGGGTCAGAACGTTCAGTGCGGGCTGTGCGCCGTTGCCGGCCTTTGCCGCTTCGTTCGCGCCTGCAGTGTTTTCTTCTGGTTTCTTGGCCATGCGTGTTCTTCCTCAAGCGTGGTTGGCAGCCGCGCGGCTCCCCGAAAATAATTGTTTGCTCGCTAGCATGGGCTTTGGCGCATGACAAGGCGCGGCGGGGTCGCGGGACGGTCCGCTTTAGTCGCGATCGGGTCCGCGCCAGGGCGAATTATCGTTCGGTTCGTCGCTGTAATCGTCTGCCGAAAGATCAATTGTGTGCGGCCCGGTGTCGCGTCGATAGGGGTTTTGGCGCTGTGCGCCGGCGCCTGCCGCCCCGCCCATGACGACGATCCGGCTGCGCAGGAATTTCCAGCCGATGTCGCGGATTGCCGGAATAAACAGGAGGAAACCGAGCGTATCGGTGATGAAACCGGGCGTGAGAAGAAGCACGCCGGCCACCATGATCATCATGCCATGCACGAGATCGCGGCCGGGCACGCCGCCCTCATTCATCGTTTCCTGAATGCGGCGAACGACGCCAAACCCCTGAATTCTCAGAAGGATGGAGCCTGTCACGGCTGTTATCAGAACCAGCGCCAGCGTGGGGAACACGCCGATCTGGCTGCCGACAACGACGAACATGGCGATCTCGCCCAACGGGATGGCGAGAAGGAGGAAGGGAACAATCGAAAATCGCACGAACTTGTTAGCCTTGTTGCCTGTTTAAGCGGATTCTGACCGTTCCATGCTGGCCAGTGGGGAAAACATAGGTATTCTGACCGAAAATTTGAATGATGGCGGTCTGCGTTCTATATGATTTCCGGTAAGGACGGGGTGCCGTCGCCTCTGCACCTGGCCTGAGCCGGCAGGTGCTGCGGAACACAGTGGCTCGTTTGGCTGGACGTTATGGAATTCTTCGATTTCGGCACGATTTTCTTTCTGATTGCCGCTGTGGTGATCTTCTTTCAGCTGCGCAATGTGCTCGGCCGGCGTACGGGCAATGAACGTCCGCCCTTTGATCCCTACACCGCAGGGCGCAGGTCTTCCAGCGAAGAAAAGTCCGGCGACGGCGAAAACGTGGTCTCCCTGCCGCGCCGCAAGGGCGCTCCGGAACCCGACCTGACCTATGCCGATATCGACAAGGCCGCCAAGCCGGGCAGCGAATTGAACAAGGGCATGCGCGCCATTCGCGACGCCGACGCCTCGTTCGCGCCCAAGAGCTTCGTCGAAGGCGCGAAGATGGCCTATGAGATGATCGTCATGGCCTATGCCGATGGCGACCGCCGCACCCTCAAGAACCTGCTTTCGCGCGAGGTTTATGAAGGTTTCGTCGCTGCAATCGACGAGCGTGAGAAGCGCAACGAGAAGATCGAATCCTCGTTTGTCGGCATCGACAGCATGGATATCGTCGCCGCCGAGATGAAGGGTTCGGAAGCCCATGTCACGCTGCGCATCGTCAGCGAGCTCATCTCCGCCACCCGTGACGGGTCCGGAGAGGTGATCGACGGCGATCCCGAGACCGTGGCCGAAGTCAAGGATGTGTGGACCTTCGCGCGCGACAGCCGTTCCCGCGACCCCAACTGGAAGCTCGTCGCCACCGAAGCCGAGGATTGATCCTTGCCGGGCGGAGCGTCGTGCATGGCCGCGCAGTCTGCGGCGCTTTCGCCATCCCTTGAGAGGGTTTCGTTCAGCGACATGCCAGGCTGGCGGGAAGACAAGGTTCTTTCCGCCTTTCGTGCATTTGCCCGTTCCGCCAGGCGCGTTGCCGTAAAGCCCTATCGCACGGGCGCTCTGGGCATCGCGCTTTCCGCCTTCGCTCCCGCTCACAAAGCGGCACTGGCCATGCCCGACGCCGATGAAGCATCGGCCCGGGCATTCTTCGAAGAACATTTCATTCCCTGCCATATCCGCGCTGAAGACGGCGGTTCCGGTTTTGTGACCGGCTATTACGAGCCGGAGGTTGAGGCCTCGCGCGAAAGGACCGAGCGCTTCTGCGTGCCGCTCTACCGGCGTCCCGACGATCTGGTGGATGTGGATGATGAGAACCGCCCCGCCGGGCTCGATCCCTATTTTGCGTTTGCCCGGAAAACGGACAGCGGCCTTGTGGAGTATCACGACCGCGGCGCAATTGACCGTGGCGCGCTGGACGGGCGTGGTCTGGAACTCGTCTGGCTCGACAACAGGGTCGATGCCTATTTCATCCATGTTCAGGGTGCGGCAAGGCTGCGGTTTGAGGATGGATCCGTCATGCGGGTCACCTATGCCGCGAAGTCGGGTCACTATTTTACGGGCGCCGGAAAGGTGCTCATCGAGCGCGGCGCGCTTTCTCCGGAAACGGTCACAATGCAGAGCATTCGGGGCTGGTTTTCGGAAAATCCGGAGCGAATTGACGAAATTCTCTGGCAAAACCGCTCTTTCATCTTTTTCCGCGAAACCGATGCGGGAGCGCCGGAACTTGGTCCCGTGGCAGCCGCCAAGGTGCAGCTCACGCCGGGACGCTCGATCGCCGTCGACCGGCTGTTGCATACATTCGGGACCCCGTTCTTCATCCATGCGCCGGAACTCGATGTGGTCGATGGCCGGCCATTCCGCCGCCTGATGATCGCGCAGGATACGGGCTCGGCGATCACCGGACAGGCGCGGGCCGATCTCTTCATCGGCAGCGGTGCTGCGGCGGGCGAGATCGCCGGTGTTATCCGCCACAGAGCGGATTTTTATGCGCTGGTTCCCAGAGCGCTTGTGGAAGGCTGAGCAATGACCAGCCACACGCCGAAACGTCTGAGTATGGAAGACCGCATTCTGTGGAACCGCGTGGCGCGGACCACGGAACCGCTCAAGGGCAAGTTTCTTGAAGAAACGGCAGAGCCCGATGACGACACGATGGCCGAGCTTTCGCGCCTGGTGGCGCAGGACACATCGCGGCCTGCTGCGACATCCAGCAGTTCCGGCAAGGCTTCGCCTGCTCCGGTCAAGGCGCATCCGACCCGTCCCATCGACAAGCCGACCCATACCAAGATTGCCCGTGGCCGGCTTGTTCTGGAGGGGCGCGTGGATCTTCACGGGCTGACCCAGTCGGAAGCGCACAGCCTGCTTCTCTCCTTCCTGAACCGCGCCCATGCGGAGGGCATGCGCCATGTTCTGGTGATTACCGGCAAGGGCGCATCGTTCGGCAGTGATGGCGTGCTGCGCCGCGCCCTGCCGCGCTGGCTTGCAACACCGCCCTTCTCCGGCCTGGTGAGCGGGATCGACGAGGCAAGCCGGCGTCATGGCGGCGGCGGCGCGTTCTATATCCGCCTGAAGCGCAGGCACAGGAGCGGCATGTGACCCCGCTTGGCGAGAAAATCCGCGAGCTGCGGCGTGAGCGCGGGGTGAGCCAGAAGGAAATGGCGGCGGCCATCGGCGTCAGCGCGGCCTATCTTTCTTCTCTGGAGCACGGTCGCGCCAGCCCACCCAACTGGGCGATGGTTCAGAAGATCATCGGTTTTTTCAACGTGATCTGGGATGAGGCGGACGAGTTGCAGCGGATCGCCGAGCTTTCACACCCGCGCGTCGTGGTGGACACGGCGCATCTTTCGCCCTGTGCAACGGAACTCGCAAACCTTCTGGCGGCGCATATCGCTTCTCTGAAGGATGGCGAGATCAAGGTGCTTCTGAAGCAGTTGAAAGCCGTCACCGGCGACCGGGCGACGGACGGGACATAAGATTCTGATGGTTCAGGAATCCTGGAAAAGCGCCTTCAGCTCATCCAGCTTCTCGTTCACCAGCCAGCCATAATAGTTCTCTTCCGGAAGCTTGACCCGCTGGCCTTTGGCCCGGCGGACGCGGTTTTCCGCTGCCAGACGCGCGGCGCGTGCTTCCGGATTGCCGAGATTGTAGAGCGTGGCGGTGATGCCGGGGTTCTTCGAAATGTCGAAATCGGCAATCTGCCTGTAGGCGGCGATGGACTTCTTCACCGTCGCGGCCACATAGGCGAGCGATTTATCCGGGTCCATGATCGTCTGGTAGACTTCCTGCGGGTTGGTGTGGCTGATCTGGCGGAAGCCGGAAACCCTGTTCACCGTGTCGGTCATCTTGAGGGCGGTCAGCGGATTGAGCTGACCGATGCCGAAGGTCTGGCCTGCATAGAAAGGCTGGAAGAAAACGGCCCCGAACCGGTCGTTCGGCCATTTCTTGCCGTCGACGGATTTGCCGCGGAACGATTTGTCCCAGACGGCTTCGCGGCACGACCAGACGTCGTAGCTGCCCTTTTCCTTTTCGCAGTCGGCGAATTCGGGCCGTTCCACGAACTGGCCGACTGTCTCACCGCCATAGGAGAAGGAGAAATCGCTTTTCAGATAAGAGACCGCCTTCACATAATAGGTCTGGAGGCGGTCATAGGCGTCTACATTGTAGGTGTGCTCACCGACGATGGCGCCGACCATGTGAACGGGATCGATGTTGTATCGGGATGAAATGGAGCGGATCTTGGAAACAAGCCCGCCATCGGTTTTCAGAAGCTGGTAGACCTTGCCATATTTGGCTTCATAGGTGGTCTGGGCCGACTTCGTGCGCTTGGCCGAAACACCGGGCACCGGGGGCTGTTTGGCGTTCCGGTTTCCTTCGGGAACGAGTTTGGCCGCGGAAACGGGAAGTGTTCCGACGCAGAAGAAGCCGAGGCAAATGCCTATAACCAGTCGTGCCCGTGGTGCCATGTCGCGCTGCTTGCGCCCCCTGCGTGGTTCTGACTTTTTTGGATTATCGGCAAATTAGGCAAAGCTACCGACCAAGTCGAGAGGCATTCGCGGCCCGACAATCATCACGCCCCGACCGCGGCAGAGATGTCACACTTGCTTATATGCGGGCCTCTTATGCGCCCCTCTTATGCGCCATGCCCCGCCGGTTCTGAACCGGCGGGGCATGGGACGGGGAATGGGCAGATTTCGGAACTGTACGGGGTCTTCAGAGGATGAAGCGTGACAGGTCCGTGTTTTTGGCGAGGTCGCCGACATTCTTGTCGACATAGGCCGCGTCGATGGAAAGCTCGGTTCCCGAACGATCCGGTGCGTTGAACGAGATCTCGTCGAGCACGCGTTCCATCACCGTCTGCAGCCGGCGTGCGCCGATGTTCTCGACGCTGGCGTTCAGATCGACGGCAATGGCCGCCAGACGGTCGATGGCGTCGTCGGTGAAGTTCAGCGAAACGCCTTCGGTTTCCATCAGCGCCACATACTGCTTGATGAGGCTCGCCTCGGTTTCTGTCAGGATGCGGCGGAAATCGTCTTTTTCCAGCGCGCGCAGCTCGACGCGGATCGGCAGACGGCCCTGAAGCTCCGGCAGAAGATCCGAAGGCTTGGAGACGTGGAACGCGCCGGAGGCGATGAACAGGATGTGGTCGGTTTTGACCGGACCGTATTTGGTCGCAACCGTCGTGCCTTCCACGAGTGGAAGCAGGTCGCGCTGCACGCCTTCGCGCGAAACGCCGGCGCCCGCACCGTTCTCACGGTTGGCGATCTTGTCGATTTCGTCGAGGAAAACGATGCCGTCATTCTGCGCCGATTCCAGGGCCCGCTGGGTGACTTCTTCCTCATCGAGAAGCTTGTCGGACTCGTCGGCGATCAGAAGTTCGTAGGACTCCTTCACGGTCGTCTTGCGCAGCTTGGTCGGCTTGCCGCCCATGGCCTTCTGGAGCATGTCGTTGATGTTCAGAACGCCGATATTCGCGCCGGGCATGCCGGGCATTTCAAAACCGGGCATGCCGCCGCCGGAATCGGAGACTTCCACCTCGATTTCCTTGTCGTCCAGCTCGCCATTGCGCAGCTTCTGGCGGAAACTGTCCTTGGTGGCGGGGCTGGCGGTCTTCCCGACCAGCGCTTCAAGAACGCGCTCTTCGGCGTTCATGTGGGCGCGGGCCTTCACGTTCTCGCGCATCTTTTCACGCACGAGACCGATGGAGACCTCCACCAGATCGCGGATGATCTGCTCCACATCGCGGCCGACATAGCCGACCTCGGTGAACTTGGTGGCCTCGACCTTGATGAAGGGCGCGCCGGCGAGCTTTGCCAGGCGACGCGAGATCTCGGTCTTGCCGACGCCGGTGGGTCCGATCATGAGGATGTTCTTCGGCATCACCTCTTCGCGCAGCTCCGGCTCGAGCTGCTGGCGACGCCAGCGGTTGCGCAGCGCAATCGCCACGGCGCGCTTGGCGTCATTCTGGCCGATGATGTAGCGGTCGAGTTCGGAGACGATCTCGCGCGGGGAAAATGTGGTCATGTGTCCGTCTCGTTGTTCGTGTCGTATTGCATGATCAGGTAGTCCCCTGTGCGTCCGGCCAGATGAGGCACCGGCTGGAAGCCGGCCTTTTCATAGGCGCGGACCGCACGCGTGTTCTTGGGGTCCGGATCGATGATGATGTTTCTGCGTTCCGTCTCCAGAAGGTGGCGCACCATCAGCCTCACTGCGGTGCTGCCGATCCCTTTCGAGAGCAGGTCTTTCGCGCCGATGATCAGGTCGACGCCGACTGTATCCGCCGGAAGGTCGTCCACCCACTGATCGATCCCGTCGCGATTGTCCGCCAGAAACCAGTACTGAATGTAGCCGACAGGCCGCCCTTCCAGTTCGATCATGAAGGGGCGCGTCGTGTCGCGTCCCTCGATCATGTCGCGGATCTGGCCCAGCTCGATTTCAGGCTCGCCCCACCATTCGCGTATGTGCGGCTGGCGGAGCCAGTCGAGGAGCACTGGAAAATGATCCGCGGTTACCGGAGAAAGGGCAACCCGGTCTGCCTCATTCGGCGTCAAGGGTTTCCACCACCACATTGTCATTGGTGTAGATGCAGATGGACGCGGCGATCTCCATCGCCTTGCGGGCGATTTCCTCGGCGTCCTTGTCGGTGTCGGCGAGCGCACGCGCGGCAGCAAGCGCATAATTGCCACCGGAGCCGATGGCCATGATGCCCTGCTCGGGCTCCAGCACATCGCCATTGCCGGTAAGCGCCAGGGTGACGCTCTTGTCGGCCACGAGCATCATCGCTTCGAGCCGGCGCAGATAGCGGTCGGTCCGCCAGTCCTTGGCAAGCTCGACGCAGGCGCGCATCAACTGCTCGGGATACTGCTCCAGCTTGGCTTCCAGCCGCTCCAGAAGGGTGAAGGCGTCGGCGGTAGCCCCGGCGAAGCCGGCGATCACATTGCCCTTGCCGATGCGCCGCACCTTGCGCGCATTGCCCTTCATCACGGTGTTGCCCAGGCTGACCTGCCCGTCACCGGCAATCACCACTTTGTCGCCCTTGCGCACAGTGACGATTGTCGTGGCGTGCATGGATTTTTCTTCGCTCATCGCACACTCCTTTTCGCGCCGCCCGAAGAGGCACGGCGCCGTCAGATCGAATATGTAAGTTGATCATTGTGGAATGCAAACGCGCAGATGGATTTGCCATGTCGGTGCCAGGCGCCCTCGCCCTTCGACAAGCTCAGGTTGAGGGCTGTTGTTGCGTTGTGCGGCGGGTCCCTTGAGGGTTTGAATATGGGGGTGAACATGGCAGCACATCGCTACGTCGCGTCACCATCCGTCACATCAATCCTCATGGTGAGCCTCTTGAGCTTGCTGAAAGGCGAACCACGAGGGTGCCTGGCGGGGTGTTGAGCACTTTGCAGATGTGGCGATGATGGGTATTGCGGGCGGAGTTTGAAATCAGGCTCTGCCGGTCTTGGCGTACCGTCTGGGCGGCAACGGTTCTGGTCTTTGGCGGAACATGCTGCTAGAAGGCTGGCCTTCATGCAGCGCAAAGGGACAGACCATGGCTTCCAGCACAACGCGCACCGCCGAAATCAGCCGCAAGACCAATGAAACGGCCATTGCCGTTCGGGTCGAAATCGATGGCGAAGGCCGTTACGACATGGCTACCGGCGTGGGCTTTTTCGACCATATGCTGGAGCAGCTTTCCCGCCATTCGCTGATCGACATGACGGTGAAGGCCGATGGCGATCTGCACATCGACGATCACCACACGGTCGAGGATTGCGGCATCGCGCTCGGCAAGGCCATCTCGGAGGCGCTGGGCGACCGGCGCGGCATCACGCGTTACGCCTCGCTCGATCTCGCGATGGACGAATGCCTGACGCGCGCGGCGATCGATGTTTCGGGCCGCCCCTTCCTCGTCTGGGATGTTGAGTTTCCGACGCAGAAGATCGGCACGTTCGACACCGAACTGGTGCGCGAGTTCTTCCAGGCCCTTTCCCAGAATGCCGGCATCACACTGCATGTGACCAATCATTACGGCGCAAACAGCCACCACATTGCCGAGACCTGCTTCAAGGCGGTGGCGCGGGTGCTGCGTACGGCCTGCGAAGCCGATCCGCGCCAGCTTGATGCAGTCCCCTCCACCAAGGGCAGCCTGAAGGGATAAGCCGATGGCAAGCTATGTTGTGATGGAGCCGCCCGAACGCAATCCGGAACAGGCGGTTCTGGTGCGCGACGGCTTTGCGATCCTGGCGTTCATTGCGCCGTTCCTCTGGTTCCTGTGGCATCGCATGTGGCTGGAAGCGCTGGCTGCGGTTGCCGCCGCGCTGCTGCTCGGCGCGCTTGGCGCGCTGGAGGGCTGGTCGGTTGCGGCAACGGTGGCCTCGCTCTGCCTGTCGCTGTTCTTCGGGCTGGAGGCGCGCAATCTGCGGGTCTCCATGCTGAAGCGGCGCGGCTGGCATGAATGGGGCGTTGTCGACGCCGACAATCGCGACGAGGCGGAAACCCGTTTCATGGCGGAACTGGTGTTTGCCGACGATGAAGCGCGGCAGGAAACGCCATCCCCTGCCCTCACCGACAGACCCGCACCGGCCAAGGGCTTCGGCCGTGGCAGCGAGCCGGCGCTCGGTCTCTTTTCCTATCCTGGAGCGCGCTGACCATGAAGGTTGCGATTATCGATTACGGCTCGGGCAATCTGCGCTCGGCCGCGAAAGCCTTCGAGCGCGCCGCGCGCGAAAGCGGCATCGGGGCCGAGATTTCAGTTACGGCGGATGCGGATGCGGTGCGCGCCGCAGACCGGATCGTGCTTCCCGGCGTGGGCGCTTATGCCGATTGCCGGCAGGGTCTCAGCGCGGTGCCCGGCATGGTCGAGGCGATCACGGATGTGGCGCTCGAAAAGGGTCGTCCGTTCCTCGGCATCTGCGTCGGCATGCAGCTGATGAGCGAGCGCGGGCTTGAAAAGACGGTGACCGAGGGGCTCGGCTGGATCGCCGGAGACGTGGTGGAAATGACCCCGTCCGACCCGGAATTGAAGATTCCGCAGATCGGATGGAACACGATTCACGTGAAACATTCGCATCCCCTGTTCGATGGAATCCCCACCGGAGAGGACGGTTTGCACGCCTATTTCGTGCATTCCTATCATTTCGCGGCGCGCAATGAGGCCGAGATTCTGGCCACCACCGACTATGGCGGGACGATCACGGCGGCCGTTGCGCGGGACAATCTGGTGGGCACGCAGTTCCACCCTGAAAAGAGCCAGGCGCTTGGCCTGGCCCTGATCGCAAACTTCCTGCGCTGGAGGCCCTGATGACGGTTTCGACCAAAAAAGGCTACTGGATCGCGATGGTCGATATCGCCGATCCGGAAGGGTACAAGAAGTATATCGAAGCCAATGCGAAGGCTTTTGAGAAATACGGTGCGAAATTTCTCGCCCGTGGCGGGCAGCATACCGCGCCCGAAGGCCCTGCCGGCGACCGGCAGGTGATCATCGAATTCAGCTCCTATGAGCAGGCGCTTGCCTGCTACAACTCGCCGGAATACCAGCACGCGCTGGGCATCAGGCGGGATTATTCAACGGCGAAGCTCAGCATTATCGAGGGCGTCTGACACATGATACTTTTTCCC
Organism: Nitratireductor sp. GZWM139; assembly: GCF_030068685.1. Taxonomy (NCBI): domain Bacteria; kingdom Pseudomonadati; phylum Pseudomonadota; class Alphaproteobacteria; order Hyphomicrobiales; family Phyllobacteriaceae; genus Nitratireductor; species Nitratireductor sp. GZWM139. Next base: position 134,416 of record NZ_JAMQML010000009.1, read on the forward strand.
GCCATCGACCTGAAAGACGGCCAGTGCGTGCGGCTCAAGCTGGGCGACATGGACGAGGCGACGGTCTACAACACCGATCCCGCCGCGCAGGCCCGCTCCTTTGAGGAGCAGGGTTTCGAGTGGCTGCATGTGGTCGATCTGAATGGCGCATTCGCCGGCGCAAGCGTGAATGGCGATGCGGTCGAGGCGATCCTCAAGGCGACCAAGAACCCGGTGCAGCTGGGCGGCGGCATCCGCACGCTGGAGCACATCGAGGCGTGGCTCGACAAGGGCCTGTCACGCGTGATCCTCGGCACGGTTGCGGTGCGCGATCCGGCTCTGGTGATCGAGGCCTGCAAGGCGTTTCCGGGCAAGGTTGCCGTCGGCATCGATGCGCGTGGCGGCAAGGTTGCGGTGGAAGGCTGGGCGGAGACCTCGGATCTTTCGGCAATCGAGCTTGCGCGTCGCTTCGAGGGTGCCGGCGTGGCCGCCATCATCTACACGGACATCGACCGTGACGGCGTTCTGACCGGCATCAACTGGGAATCGACCATTGAACTGGCCGACGCCGTTTCCATTCCCGTGATCGCTTCGGGCGGGCTCGCCTCCATTGCCGACATCGTGCGCATGACCATGCCCGATGCGGCGAAGCTGGAAGGCGCGATCTCCGGTCGCGCGCTCTATGACGGCCGCATCGACCCCGCCGAGGCGCTGAAGGTGCTTAAGGGAGAGGCTGCGTGAGCGCTGACGGTCGCCTGAGCCGGGGCACCAAGAGAACCTTCATCGTTCTTCTGGTGGTGATCCTCGTTCTGGCGGCGCTGCCCGTTCTTTCGGTTGTCGCCTCCAGCATCCTTGCCAGCACTTATGGCTGCACGGTTCACGAGGGCTTCAGCAATCCCTGCATGATCGCCGGTGAAGACCGGGGCGACATGCTATATTCCATGTTCGTGATGGGCTGGCTGGGGCTGATAAGCCTGCCCTTCGGCATGGCCGCGCTAATCGCCTGGACAGTGGCGTTGATGATCGCCGTGATCCGGGCCCGCAAGAAGGCGAACCTCGCATGACACTCAAAGCCCGCGTCATCCCCTGTCTCGATGTGAAGGACGGCCGCGTCGTCAAGGGTGTCAACTTCGTCGACCTGATCGACGCCGGCGACCCGGTGGAAGCCGCAAAGGCCTATGACGCCGCCGGTGCCGACGAGCTCTGCTTCCTCGACATCACCGCTTCCAGCGACAACCGCGAAACGATCTTCGACGTGGTGGCGCGCACGGCCGAGCAGTGCTTCATGCCGCTCACCGTGGGCGGTGGCGTGCGCGAGGTTTCCGACATCCGCAAGCTGCTGCTTGCCGGCGCGGACAAGGTGTCGATCAACACGGCGGCGGTGAACGATCCCGAACTGGTGGCGCGCGCCGCCGACAAGTTCGGCAATCAGTGCATTGTCGTTGCCATCGACGCCAAACAGGTTTCCGGCGAAGGCGAGCCGCTGCGCTGGGAAATCTTCACCCATGGCGGGCGCAGGGAAACGGGCATCGACGCCGTCGAATTCGCCCGCAAGGTGGTGGATCTCGGCGCGGGGGAAATCCTGCTCACCTCGATGGATCGCGACGGCACCAAGGCGGGCTACAACATTCCGCTGACCCGCGCCGTGGCCGACGCCGTGCGCGCGCCGGTCATTGCATCGGGTGGCGTGGGCACGCTGGATCATCTGGTGGAAGGTGTTCGCGACGGACATGCGACCGCCGTTCTGGCCGCGTCGATCTTCCATTTCGGCACTTACACGATCGGCGAGGCCAAGGCGCATATGGCGGCTGCCGGCATTCCCATGCGGCTCGATCCCGCGCAGACCCCGGAGCAGGCATGAGCCAGTTCGACCTCACCCGTCTGGAAGCCATCATCGCCGAGCGCGCGCGTTCGGGCGATGAGAACTCGTGGACCGCAAAGCTGTTTGCCAAGGGCACACCGAAGGCTGCGCAGAAGCTTGGCGAAGAAGCCGTGGAAGCGGTGATCGCCGCCGTTTCGCATGATCGCGAAGACCTGATTTCCGAAAGCGCCGATCTCCTTTATCATTGGCTCGTCGTGCTGGCGCTGGAGGGCGTTTCGGTTGATGAGGTGATGGCGGAACTGGAGCGCCGCACCGCGCGCACCGGAATTGAGGAAAAGGCATCCCGAAAGGGATAGATCGTTTCCGCTCTGGGTGGCATCATCCATCGCATGATGGATGGCGACACCGATAAGACAACCATGGCGGCAAGGAAGGGGGCCGCGGACTTCATGGACCAGCTTGTCTCTGGGGAGAACTACTCCCCCTATCGCATTTTCACCGCCGAGAAGTGGGCGAAGTTCCGCGCCGACACGCCGTTGACGCTGACCGAGGACGAGGTGCAGCGCCTGCGCTCGCTGAACGATCCGGTCGATCTGGAAGAGGTGCGGCGGATCTACCTGTCCATGTCGCGGCTCCTTTCGGCGCATGTGGAGGCCACCCAGCTTCTGTTTCGCCAGCGGCAGGTCTTCTTCAATTCCGAAGACGTGGTCAAATCCCCCTTCATCATCGGCATTGCCGGCTCTGTGGCCGTTGGAAAATCGACCACGGCGCGCGTTCTCCAGGAGCTTCTGACCCGCTGGCCGTCGAGCCCGAAGGTCGACCTGGTGACAACGGACGGGTTTCTCTATCCCAACGAGGTCCTGCGACGCGAGAACCTGATGGAGCGCAAGGGTTTTCCCGAAAGCTACGATGTTGGCGCGGTTCTGCGCTTTCTCTCGGCGATCAAGGCCGGTGTGCCGAATGTTCCGGCGCCGCTCTATTCGCACCTCACCTATGACATCCTGCCCGGCGAGTTCCGCACCATCGACCGCCCGGACATCCTGATCTTCGAGGGCATCAACGTTCTGCAGACCCGCGATTTGCCGCAGGATGGCACCGCAATCCCGGTGGTTTCGGACTTCTTCGACTTCTCGATTTATATCGATGCGCCGGAAGACCTGATCCATCAATGGTATGTGGACCGCTTCATGCGGCTGCGCGAAACGGCCTTCCAGAACCCGGAATCCTTCTTCCACCGCTATGCGGCGCTCAAGCCGAGCGCGGCGCTGGCCATTGCCGAGCAGCTCTGGGAGACGATCAACCTGAAGAACCTGCGCGAGAACATTCTGCCGACGCGACCGCGCGCCGATCTGATCCTGCGCAAGGGTGCGGATCACCTGACGGACGAAGTGGCGCTCAGGAAGCTGTGACGCGGCGCAGGGTCAGGTTGATGCGCCCCGGTGCGCTGAGCAGCGTCGAGGTGCCGGGATAGATGCGGTCGACGCCGTGAAAGGCGAGCCGCCCTGCCCCGCCCAGCACCACCACATCGCCGCTTTGCAGCTTGACCGAAACGGTCTTGTCGCCGCGCTTTGCGCCGCCGACGCGAAACAGGCAGGCATCACCGAGTGAAACCGAGACCACGGGTGCGGCGAATTCCTGTTCGTCACGATCCTGATGCAGGCCCATTTTCGCGGTTTCAGCATAGTGATTGACGAGACAGGCCTCCGGCGGAGCCGGGAAATCCGCCACCTCATCCCACAGGGCGAGTAGTCGCGCCGGTATCGGCGGCCATGGTTTTCCGGTCACGGGGTGCGTTTCCTGATAGCGATAACCGCGCTCCCGGTCGGTGACCCAGCCAAGCGGGCCGCAATTGGTCATGCGCACGCTCATTTCCCTGCCGGTTCGCGGCATGACCGGGACGAAAAGCGGTGCCTCGCGCACCACGGCGCGAATGTCTTCAACAAGCGCTTCCTGGGCGGTGCGGTCGAGATAACCCGGCAGATGGCGCACGCCTTCGGTGAGGGTTGGCAATTCAGTCTCCTTACATCTCGAGCACGGTGCATGGTGAGCCGCTGCATTGATGTGGTGCGTGGTTCGACAAGCTCACCATGAGGGATGCAGCGGCCTTGCAGAAAGGTCTGATTCTGCAACATCGCAGATGGGTTTTGCAGGCGTATTTCCACCCTCATGGTGAGCTTGTCGAACCACGCACAACGTCGTTGCCACATGATCGGACACGGCATGTAACCGTGCGATCTCACCCGGGAAACTTACACCCACACAAAAGAAAACGGCGACCCGAAAGCCGCCGTTCCTGTCAGATCGTGCCGGGGGCGCTTATGCCTCGGCGAGGTCGGGAATGCGCAGAACCTGGCCGGGGTAGATCTTGTCCGGGTCATCAAGCATCGGCTTGTTGGCCTCGAAGATCATGGTGTATTTCGCACCCTTGCCCTTGCCGTAATTGGCTTCGGCGATCTTCCAGAGATTGTCGCCCTTCTGGACCGTGTAGAAGACAGGCGCCTTGGCTTCGGCGGCGGCAACCTTGAGCTCGCCTGCTTCCACCTTGGAAATGCCGAGCGTGTTGCCCACGGCCACGACGGCCTTTTCGAAGGCCGACTGGTCAGCGACCTCGCCCTTCAGAACGACCTTGTCCCCTTCAACAACCACGTCGACCTTGTCGGTGCCGAGGCTATGGGAATCGAGTTCCTTCTTCAGTTCGTCTGCTGCCGGCGGCTCCTCGTCCACCACGCCGAGCTTCTTGCCGACGGATTTGACGAAATCGAAAATGCCCATGGATACGTCTCCAGTTTGAGTTGGCGGATATTTGACGTGTAACGGTTGTAGATTTCAACTGTAAAACACTGAATGGTAATAAGCGGCGATTTTGCCCCGGAATCTTCGGCAACTTCTAGTCGTGGCTGACCTTGCCACGCATCTTCTTGATGGAGGAGCGGCCAGCCTTGGCTTTCAGGCGGCGTTCGATGGCGGAGCGGGTGGGCTTTGTCTTCTTGCGCGGCCGTGGCGGTGGCTCGGCGGCGCGGGTCAGAAGTTCGGTCAGCCGGTCGCGCGCATCGGCGCGGTTCATCTCCTGGGTGCGGTAGCGTCCGGCCTCGATGACGATCTCGCCTTCCTTCGTGGCGCGGCTTCCCGCCAGTTCCAGAACCTTCTCGCGAATGCGCTGCGGCAGGCCGCGCGCGTTCCTCGCGTTGAAGCGCAGCTGAACGGCGGTCGCCACCTTGTTGACGTTCTGACCGCCGGGACCGGAGGAACGGATGAACTGTTCCTGCAATTCGTCCTCGAAGACGGTCACGCCATTTCTGATGTTGAGGTCGCCCTCGGCCATTGCGCCAGTCCGGTTGTGTTTTCTTGCATCAAAACAAAGGGCCCGACCAAATGGCCGGGCCCTGAAAATGCGCGTTCAGGTCCTGGGATGCAAGTCTGCGCGTTACTCGGCGGCTTCCGCCGGATGCGGTGCGGCCTCGCGCACGCTGGCGTCGACATGGGTTTCGAATTTCTCGAAATTGTCGATGAACATGCCAACCAGGCGACGGGCCTGCGCGTCATAGGCTGCCTTGTCGGCCCAGGTCGAGCGCGGGTCGAGCAGGCTGGAATCGATGCCCGGAACGTCGACCGGCACGGCGAAGCCGAAATGCGGATCGGTGCGGAACTCGGCATCGTTCAGCTTGCCGCTGAGCGCTGCATTGAGCAGGCCGCGCGTGACCTTGATGGGCATGCGGTTGCCGACGCCGTAGGCACCGCCGGTCCAGCCGGTATTGACCAGCCAGCAATCCACACCGTGACGGGCGATCAGATCGCGCAGCAGATTGCCGTATTCCGAAGGATGGCGCGGCATGAAGGGAGCGCCGAAGCAGGTGGAGAAGGTTGCTTCCGGTTCGGTAACGCCCTTTTCCGTGCCGGCCACCTTTGCGGTGTAACCGGACAGGAAGTGGTACATGGCCTGCGCCGGGGTCAGCTTGGCAATGGGCGGCAGCACGCCGAAGGCATCCGCCGTCAGCATGATGATGTTGTTGGGATGGCCGCTGCGGCCCGTTTCGCTGGCATTCGGGATGAAGTGCAGCGGATAGGCGCAGCGCGTGTTCTCGGTCAGGCTGCCATCGTCGAAGTCGGGGCGGCGCTGGTCATCGAGGACAACGTTCTCCAGCACCGTGCCGAAACGGCGGGTGGTGGCGAAGATTTCCGGCTCGGCCTCTTCCGACAGACGGATCGTCTTGGCGTAGCAGCCGCCTTCGAAGTTGAAGAGACCGGTCTCGCCCCAGCCATGCTCGTCGTCGCCGATAAGCGTGCGCGACGGATCAGCCGAAAGCGTGGTCTTGCCGGTGCCCGACAGGCCGAAGAAGACGGCGGCGTCGCCATCGGGGCCGACATTGGCCGAGCAGTGCATCGGCATCACGCCCTTGGCGGGCAGGATGTAGTTGAGCGCGGTGAAGACCGACTTCTTCATCTCGCCGGCATAGGAGGTGCCGCCGATCAGAACGATGTTGCGGGTCAGATCCACGGCGATGACCGTCTCGGTGCGGCAGCCATGGCGCTCGGGATCGGCGCGGAAGGACGGCAGGTCGATGATCGTCATCTGCGGAACGAAAGCGTCGAGCGCCTCGACTTCCGGACGCAGGAGCAGGTTACGGATAAACATGGAATGCCATGCATATTCCGTAACAACGCGCACCGGCAGGCTGTTTTCCGGATCGGCGCCGCCGACGAGATCCTGCACGAACAGGTCGCGGTCGGCCGCCTGCTTCACGAAATCGGCATAGAGCGCTTCGAAATGCTCCTGCGAGATGGGCTTGTTGTTGTCCCACCAAACGGCGTCTTCAGTGTCGGCGGTACGCACGACGAACTTGTCCTTGGCGGAACGGCCGGTGTGCTGGCCGGTCTCGGCAACGAGCGCGCCATCGGCGGAAAGCCGTGCCTCACCGCGACGCAGCGCTTCCTCATAGAGGGCAGCGGCCTGAAAGTTGTAATAGACGTTTCCCGTCGTTTTCAGACCATTGCTCTCAATCCCGCAAGCCGGGTTGCGCGTGCCGGTTTCGTTCATCGTAACCACCAAAAATCCCTTGAGATGCCTGTCTCCGCAGGCGATCCAAGCTGAAAACACAAATAATCGAGGGATTTCAAACCATTAATCGATTTAAAGATTTTAAAATCGTTTAAATCGTTTAAAAAGTACGTGATTCGACCGATATATGCACAGTTCCGAAGGGGACTGTGATGGCGCATGGCCGTGTCGGTGTGACACAGACTTCTTTATATGCCACATTTTGTACCCAATTTGTCCTGCATCTGCGCAGCCGATTGATGCAGATAGGGACGATATGCCCATGAGGGAGCCGCTAGACATGGCAACAATCGCGCTTGTCGATGACGATCGCAACATTCTCACATCCGTCTCCATAGCGCTGGAGTCCGAGGGATACCGTGTGGAGACCTACACCGATGGCGTTTCGGCGCTTGAGGGTCTGGGTGCGCGTCCGCCAAACCTTGCGATCCTCGACATCAAGATGCCGCGCATGGACGGCATGGAGCTTCTGCGGCGCCTGCGCCAGAAGAGCGACGTGCCGGTGATCTTCCTTACCTCCAAGGACGATGAGATCGATGAACTCTTCGGCCTGAAGATGGGGGCCGACGATTTCGTGCGCAAACCGTTTTCGCAACGTCTTCTGGTGGAGCGGGTACGCGCTGTCCTGCGCCGCGCCAGCACGCGGGAAACGGCGGCCAAGACGCCCGGCAAGCAGTCGGAATCGCTGGAGCGCGGCCAGCTGGTCATGGACCAGGAGCGCCACACCTGCACCTGGAAGGGGCAGCCGGTGACGCTGACCGTGACGGAATTCCTGATCCTGCATTCGCTGGCGCAGCGACCTGGCGTCGTGAAAAGCCGCGATGCGCTGATGGATTCCGCCTATGACGAGCAGGTCTATGTGGATGACCGCACGATCGACAGCCACATCAAGCGGCTTCGCAAGAAGTTCAAGGCAGTTGACGGCGAGTTCGACATGATCGAAACGCTCTATGGCGTGGGCTACCGCTTCCGCGAGATCTAGGCCGAAAATCAATTCGGCTGCGTGGCGTGCGCCCGGACAAGACAGTGGCGATGAGTGTAAAGACGGAAAAGACGGAGCAGCGGCCTTCAAGGGCTGCGCGACCGACGGGCCCGGCCTTTCTTGGCCGGCTCGCCGTGCCGTTGCGCCGTCTTTTCGGGCATTACGTCTTCTCCAGTCTCACCCGGCGCATTCTGTTTCTCAACCTGGCGGGCCTCGGCGTTCTGGTCGTCGGCGTTCTTTATCTGAACGAGTTCCGCGAGGAACTGATCAGCGCGCGCGTGGAAAGCCTGATGACGCAGGGCGAGATCATCGCCGGCGCCATTGCAAGCTCCGCCGAGGTGGAAACGGACTCGATCCTCGTCGATCCCGACAAGCTGCTTGAGCTACAGGCCGGACAGAGCCTGCCCCTGCGCGCCGATCAGCTGGAAAGCCTCGACTTCCCGATCAATCCGGAGCGGGTGGCCCCTCTCCTGCGACGGCTTATTCCGCAGACCCGCACCCGCGCGCGCATTTACGACCCGGATGCGAACCTGCTGCTCGATTCCCAATATCTTGGCCAGGTGCTGCGCTATGAACTGCCGCCGGTGGATGATGAACCCTCGGGCGTGTTCGAAAGCATCTGGCAGCGGCTGCGCGAGATTTTCCGTCGCCGTGACCTGCCGGTCTATCGCGAGCAGCCCGGCGGCAGCGGCGTTGCCTATCCGGAGGTGATGAAGGCGCTGACGGGCACCACCAATTATGTGGTGCGGATCAGCGAACAGGGCGAGCAGATCGTTTCTGTCGCCGTGCCGGTTCAGCGGTTCCGGGCGGTTCTCGGCGTGCTTCTGCTGTCGACGCAGGGCGGTGATATCGACAAGATCGTTGCAGCCGAGCGCAAGGCGATCCTGCGCGTGTTCGCCGTTGCCGCGCTGGTGACGGCCATCCTGTCGCTGCTGCTGGCCTCGACCATCGCCAATCCGCTGCGCCGGCTTTCGGCAGCTGCGGTGCGGGTGCGCCGGGGCGCGCGGTCGCGCGAGGAAATCCCGGATTTCTCACATCGTCAGGATGAGATTGGCAATCTTTCCGCAGCATTGCGCGACATGACCAAGGCGCTTTATGCGCGCATTGACGCCATTGAGAGTTTTGCCGCCGATGTGGCGCATGAGCTGAAAAACCCGCTGACCTCGCTCGGCAGCGCGGTGGAAACGCTGCCGCTCGCCAAGGATGAGCGGTCGCGCGAACGTCTTCTGGAGATCATTCAGCACGATGTGCGCCGCCTCGACCGGCTGATCAGCGACATTTCGGATGCGTCGCGGCTCGATGCGGAACTCTCGCGCGAAGATGCGAGCCGCCTGGAGCTGAAACAGTTTGTGGGTGATCTGGTGAGTGCGATCCGCGAAGCAGGGTCCAGCAAGAAGCCGGTGGAGATTACCTTCGCCACCGAAGAGCGGGATGGCGCGGACGCGACCTATTACATTCAGGGCCACGATCTGCGGCTTGGGCAGGTCATTACCAATCTGATCGAGAACGCCCGTTCCTTCGTGCCGGAAAAGACGGGGCGGATCGATGTGCGTCTGGCGCGTGTCGGCAAGCGCATCATCCTGTCCGTGGAGGACAACGGGCCGGGCATTCGCGTCGAGAACATCGACCGCATCTTCGAGCGGTTCTACACGGATCGTCCGGCGGGTGAGGCGTTCGGCCAGAATTCCGGCCTTGGCCTTTCCATCAGCCGGCAGATTGTGGAAGCCCACGGCGGCACGCTGACGGCGGAAAACATTGCGGGCGGGAAGCCCGGCGACATTCAGGGCGCACGGTTCATCGTCGCGCTGCCTGCGGAGACCTGATCCGCCATGCACAACCGCCACGCCACCGCCATCGTCGTCGCCGGTCACGGCATACTGATCGAAGGCGCGTCGGGCAGCGGCAAGACCATGCTGGCCTTCGAGGCCCTCTCCTTTTTCAAGGCGGCGGGCCTGTTTGCCTGCTTCATTTCAGACGATCAGGTATTTCTTTCCGCCCGCAATGACCGGCTGATCGTGCGCACGCCCGCACCCATTGCCGGGCTGGCGGAAGCGCGCGGGCTCGGGCCTGCAAAGCTTGCGCACATGCCGGCCGCCGTGATGGATCTCGTGGTGCGTCTTGTCGACGAACAGGACGCGCCGCGATTTTCCGAAGGGCAGCAAATGGTCCATGAAGGCATCGCGCTTCCGTGCGTGGAATTGCCGCAACGACAGGCACGAAGGGCCGTTCACGCCATCGCGGCAACCCTTCAATTGCCGCCTTTTGGCCCCTCTCAAGTCACCGTTTGAACTTTATTTAGGCGACTCGCCGCAGTTTTGGGCTTGTCAACGGCCTGTGCGTTGACAAGATAGCGCTCTTGTCGTGAGGCAGTCTGGGGTCTGGTCTTCAGAGATGGGGCCTCAGGGGTCGACCATCGCGGACCGAGGCCTAAATGAGAATAACCGGATATGCGGGCAGGCCCGCAAAGTCAGCTGGATGGAGTGAACGCGTGACAGCCTCGAGCGCAGCCTTGAAAGCCAAACCAGGAAATCGGATGATGTGCCGATGATTGGGCTCGTATTGGTGACGCATGGCCAATTGGCCGAAGAATTCCGCCACGCCGTTGAGCATGTGGTGGGTCATCAGGAAAACCTTGAAACAGTCTCCATCGGCGCTGAAGACGATATGGAGCAGCGGCGGCGCGACATCGTAGACGCCGTGGCGCGGGCCGATACCGGCTCGGGCGTGATCATCCTCACCGACATGTTCGGTGGAACGCCGTCGAACCTGGCCATCTCGGTCATGGATGCGGGCCGCGTTGAGGTGATTGCCGGCATGAACCTTCCCATGCTGATCAAGCTTTCCTCCGCACGCGCCAATGACGACATGGCGCAGGCGCTTGAAGAGGCGCAGACCGCAGGGCGGAAATACATCAATGTCGCAAGCCAGGTCCTGAGCGGAAAATGAGCGAGCCGCAGACGAACGACATGCCGGTTCGCGCACCGGCCGCCGAGGAACTCAGGCGCGAGTTCACCATCGTCAATCAGCGTGGTCTGCATGCGCGTGCTTCCGCCAAGTTCGTGCAGACGGTGGAAGCCCACGATGCCGATGTCGAGGTCGAGAAGGACGGGATCACCGTCGGCGGAACCTCGATCATGGGCCTGATGATGCTGGCGGCCAGCCCCGGCTGCAGCATCCGGGTCAGCGCCAGTGGTCCCGAAGCCGAAGGGCTTCTCGATGCGCTCGAGGCTCTGATCGCCGACCGTTTCGGCGAGGAATGCTGAGACCGCGCCATATCAGTCGACATGCACGAATAAAGATTTCTTTATATCCATTGTGAGCGCCGCATTGTTCTGGTAGTCAAAAGCCAGCATTCGCGCCCGGCCGTTCGCCTGTGGCGCCCGGATTCATCACAATCGGAGAGTACGCCAATGAGCGCTGACAAGGACTATGTGGTCGCCGACATTTCGCTGGCCGACTGGGGCCGCAAGGAAATCGAGATCGCCGAAACGGAAATGCCGGGCCTGATGGCCTGCCGCGAAGAGTTCGGCAAGGAAAAGCCGCTGAAGGGCGCGCGCATCTCCGGCTCGCTGCACATGACGATCCAGACCGCTGTTCTGATCGAGACGCTGAAGGCGCTTGGCGCGGATGTGCGCTGGGCATCGTGCAACATCTTCTCGACCCAGGACCACGCCGCTGCGGCCATCGCCGAAGGTGGCACGCCGGTCTTCGCCATCAAGGGCGAGACGCTTGAAGAGTACTGGACCTACACGGACCAGATCTTCCAGTGGACGGATGGCGAGCCCTCCAACATGATCCTCGATGATGGCGGCGACGCCACCATGTACATCCTCATCGGCGCGCGCGCCGAGGCCGGCGAGGACGTTCTGTCCAACCCGGGCAGCGAGGAAGAGGAAGTTCTGTTCGCGCAGATCAAGAAGCGCATGGCGGCAACGCCGGGCTTCTTTACGCGCCAGAAGGAAGCCATCAAGGGCGTGACCGAAGAGACGACCACCGGTGTGAACCGTCTCTACCAGCTGCAGAAGAAGGGCCTCCTCCCCTTCCCGGCAATCAACGTCAATGATTCCGTGACCAAGTCGAAGTTCGACAACAAGTATGGCTGCAAGGAATCGCTGGTCGACGGCATTCGCCGCGCAACCGACGTGATGATGGCCGGCAAGGTGGCCGTGGTCTGCGGCTATGGTGACGTGGGCAAGGGCTCCGCGCAGTCGCTTTCGGGCGCCGGCGCACGCGTGAAGGTGACGGAAGTCGACCCGATCTGCGCGCTCCAGGCCGCCATGGACGGCTTCGAGGTCGTCACGCTGGACGAAGCCGCGCCGACCGCCGACATCGTGATCACCACGACCGGCAACAAGGACGTCATCACCCTCGATCACATGCGCAAGCTGAAGGACATGGCGATCGTCGGCAATATCGGCCATTTCGACAATGAGATTCAGATCGCAGCGCTGCGCAATCTCAAATGGACGAACATCAAGCCGCAGGTCGACATGATCACCTTCCCGGATGACAAGCGGATGATCCTGCTGTCGGAAGGCCGTCTGTTGAACCTCGGCAATGCGACGGGTCACCCGAGCTTCGTGATGTCGGCATCCTTCACCAACCAGGTGCTGGCGCAGATCGAGCTCTTCGTGCGCGGCGAGGAGTACAAGAACGAAGTCTACGTTCTGCCCAAGCATCTCGACGAGAAGGTTGCCCGTCTGCACCTCGACAAGCTTGGCGCTTCGCTGACCACGCTGTCGGATGAGCAGGCCGATTACATCGGTGTGACGCCGCAGGGTCCCTTCAAGCCGGAGCACTACCGCTATTAAGCGGCGTTAACCAAAGCACAACATATTGATCCCGGACCATTGACTTTTGGTCCGGGATTATTTTTGTCGCCCGTCCTTCTTCACGACGATTCGCTCACGCGGTACAGTGCTGTGATTCGCGAGGCGGCTGACCTTCCGGGCTGTGGGCCTGGCGAAAGGAAGGGGCGGTCTTGCCACACCATGCGGCGAAGAAGGATCAAGACATGCCGGGGCTGGACCCGCTGAACGGCGGATCTATGGGCCCTAGGGGCCGACAGCGCAAAACAGGCATCACACGGGGATTGATGCGGTTTCTGACGCTGACGACGAGCGTGGTCATGCCATTCACGGCGGCCGCGCAGACGAGCGCGCAGGTTGCGCCAGGCGTGTCCTTTGCTGCTTCCGATGTCATTGAAGTCGCGGTGTTCGCCGGCATCATGGGCGCGGCGTTTCTGTCGGCCATCTGGCTGATCCGCCAGCGCGCGCGCATCGCTGCTGAAAATCTGGAGCTTCGCGCCCGTGTCGCTGAACTGAGCGGCGCACTGGGGCGTTCGGAAGCCCTTCTCAATCTCAAGGATCAACGCGCTGTCGTGTGGGGCGGTGGCGCGGACAAGCCGGCCATCGTCGGCGATCTGCCGCCGGGCTGCGGCGCGCCGGATGAACGCTCGGCGTTTCTGGCATTCGGCCGCTGGATGATGCCGCGCGCGGCGTCTGCGCTGGACCGGGCGCTGGCGAACCTGCGCGATGAAGGCGAGAACTTCGATCTGACCATCGAGACGCGCTCGGGCACGCTGCTTGAGGCGCAGGGACGCAAGTCGGCGCAGCACACCGTGCTGCGTTTCATCTCGCTTGCCGGCGTGCGCGAAGAACATGCGCGGATGCAGGTGGAGCAGGAGAACCTGCTTTCCGAGCGCAGGACCGTTCTGGGACTGCTCGATTCCCTCGACATGCCGTTCTGGCTGCGTGACAAGGCAGGCCAGCTTGCCTGGGTGAACCGCGCGTTCACCGGTGCTGTCGACGCGCCGAGCGGTGATGCGGTGCTACGCGAGCAGCTTGAATTCCTGCCCATGTCGGCGCGTGAAGAGATCACCAGCCGCCACCGCGAGGCCAATGAGGTGTTCAGGCAGTCGCTCTCCGCCGTTGTGCGCGGCGAGCGCCGGGTGTTTGCGATCACCGATTATGCGGGTGCGCATGGTTCGGCCGGCATCGCCAGCGATGTCAGCGAGGTGGAGACGATCCGCCGTGAGTTCGAAAGCACGGTGCAGAGTCATTCCGACACGCTGGATCAGCTCACCACGGCTGTCGCCATTTTCGACGAGAACCAGAAGCTGCGCTTCTTCAACCAGTCGTTCCAGAAGCTCTGGGATCTGGACACGCCCTTCCTGGAGAGCGCGCCGGACAATGCGCTTCTGCTCGACCGTCTGCGCAGCGAAGGCACGCTTGCCGAGCAGCCCGAATGGCGTCGCTGGAAGCAGGAGCTTCTTTCCGCCTATCGCAGCATGAAGCCGGAAGAACACTGGTGGCATCTGCCCGACGGGCGCACGATCCGTGTCATCGCCAATCCGCAGCCCAAGGGCGGCGTGACCTGGGTTTTCGAAAACCTGACGGAAAAGTTCGACCTGGAAAGCCGCTACAATGCGGCCATGCGGGTGCAGGGTGAAACGCTCGACAATCTGACCGAAGGTGTGGCCGTGTTCGGCCCCGATGGTCGCCTGCGCCTTTCCAACCCGGCCTTCCAGCGGCTCTGGAGCCTGCCCGATACGCTGATCGCTTCGGGTGCGCACATCGCCGATATCCGCACGGTCTGCGACCCGCTGGCGAAGGAAAGCCCCTGGCGCAGCTTCGTTGCCTCGGTCACCGGTTTCGATGACGAGCGCCGCAGCCAGCACGGACAGGTGGAATTAAGCAATGGCTCGGTGCTGAGCCACGCGACGATCCCGCTGCCCAACGGGCAGGTGATGATCACGTTTGTCGACATGACCGACAGCGTGAACGTGGAACGTGCGCTGAAGGAAAAGAACGACGCGCTGCAGAAGGCGGACAAGCTGAAGAACGATTTCGTTCAGCACGTCTCCTACGAGCTGCGCTCGCCGCTGACCAACATCATCGGTTTCACCGAGCTTCTGAACATTCAGGACACCGGATCGCTGAACCAGAGGCAGCGCGAATATGTGGACCATATCGGTTCGTCGTCTTCGGTGCTTCTCACGGTGGTGAACGACATTCTCGATCTTGCCACGGTCGATGCCGGCATCATGGAGCTGGAGATCGGCGAAGTGCGGGTTGGCGACATGGTCGAGGCTGCGGCCGGGCTCATCTCCGAGCGGCTGCGCGAGCACCAGATCCGCCTCGACGTGCAGATGGACGATGCCGCGCTGGTCTTCCATGCGGATGAGAACCGGGTGCGGCAGGTGCTGTTCAACCTGCTCTCCAACGCGGCCAATTATGCGCCGGAGCACAGCATTATCCGGCTTGTGGCGCGGCAGTATGACGACGCGGTCGAATTCAGCGTGCATGATGACGGTCCGGGCATGGCGCCGGACGTGCTGGAGACGATCTTCCGGCGCTTCGAGCCGCATGTGAATGGCGGTCGCCGTCGCGGCGCGGGGCTCGGCCTCTCCATCGTCAAGAGTTTCGTCGAGCTGCATGGCGGCTCTGTTCACATCGACACGGGCGAAGGGCGTGGAACCACGGTAACCTGCCGTTTCCCCTCCGCGCCGACACAGGCGCGGGTCGCCGCAGAGTAGCCACACCCTATGACCGCGCGCGTTCTGGAACGCTTCCTGCCGGATGAAAACGCAACGACGCTGTTCGGCGAAGACATCGCCGTGGCGCTGCGCGCCGGCGATGTGCTTGCCCTGAAGGGGGATCTCGGCGCCGGCAAGACGACGCTGGCCCGTTCCATCGTTCGCGCGCTGGCCGAAGACCCGGACATGGATGTGCCGAGCCCGACCTTCACGCTGGTGCAGAGCTATGATGCGCGCATTCCCGTGCATCATTTCGATCTCTACCGGCTGGGCGAGCCGGACGAGCTGGAAGAACTTGGCCTGTTCGAAGCGGCGGAAGACGGCGTTGCGCTGGTCGAATGGCCGGAGCGCGCCGGTGACGCGCTTAAGGATGCGATCCGGCTCGAACTGCATGACGAGGGCGAAGGCCGGCTGGCGGTGATCACCGGACCGGACGACGCCATGCTTCGGCTGGAGCGCAGCTTCGCCATTCGCGATTTTCTGAACAAGGCCGGTGAAAAGCGGGCGCATCGCGCGTTTCTTCTGGGTGACGCCTCGCTGCGCGCCTATGAGACCGTGACCACGCGGCTTGGCGCGCGACGCATCCTGATGAATGCGCCGGAACGGCGCGACGAGCCGCTTCTGGCATGCGGGCGGCCCTATAGCCGGATCGCGCATCTGGCGCAGTCGGTCGCGGCATCCGTGGCGATGGCGAACACCATTCGCGCGCGTGGGTTCGCGGCCTATGAAGTCTATGCGCAGGATCTGGAAACCGGGCTGCTTCTGACCGAGCATCTGGGCGTGACGCCGTTTCTTTCGCCCGAGGGCGAGCCGGTGGCCGAGCGTTATGTGGAGGCGGCGCGCCTGCTGGCAGCACTGCACCGCGATGCCTGGCCGACCGAGATGCCGGTGGATGAAGGGCATGTGCATGAACTGCCGCCCTATGACCGGGAGGCGCTCGGCATCGAGGTGAGCCTGCTCACCGACTGGTACATGCCGTTCATGGCGGGCCGTCCGGCAAGCGATGAAGAACGCGCGGGCTATATGGAATGCTGGGACCGGCTTTTCGCGCGCCTTGAAGATTTTGAAAAGAACCTGGTGCTGCGCGACTTCCATTCGCCCAACCTGATCTGGCGCGGCGAGCGCGAAGGGTTTGACCGGCTGGGGCTGATCGACCTGCAGGACGCTGTGTGCGGACCGGCGGCCTATGACGTTGCCTCGCTGGCGCTCGATGCGCGCGTGACGATGCCGGAAGAGCTGGAGCGCGCCGTGGTGGAGGCCTATTGCGCCGCCCGCGCCGAGCAGGGACCATTTGACCGCGCGGCGTTCGACGAGGCCTATGCGATTTGCGGAACGCAGCGCAATTCGAAACTGCTTGGCACCTTCGTGCGGCTGGAGCAGCGCGATCACAAGCCGTTCTACATCAAGCATCTGCCGCGCATCCGCACCTATCTGCGCCGGGCGATGCGCCACCCCGCGCTGGATGAGCTGCGCGGCTTCTACGAAGAGGCGGGTTTCCTCGGCGGAGATGAAGAATGAGCGGGGCGAGACCCGACAATATGCCTGATACGGCGATGGTGCTGGCGGCGGGGCTGGGAAAGCGCATGCGGCCCATCACCGACACGCTGCCCAAGCCGCTGGTCCAGGTCGCAGGCCGCACGCTGATCGACCGCGCGCTGGACATGCTTGAGCATGCCGGCGTCGGCACGGCGGTGGTGAATGTGCATTATCTGGCCGACCAGATGGAGGCGCATCTGGCTGACCGCGTTACGCCGCATGTCATCATCTCCGATGAGCGCGACCGGCTCATGGATTCGGCTGGCGGCGTCATCCGCGCGCTGCCGCATCTGGGCGATGCGCCATTCTTCATTCTCAACGCCGACACGTTCTGGCTCGAGGGTGAGACATCCAATCTGGAGCGGCTGGCCCTTGCCTGGGACGACGCGACCATGGATATTCTCCTCATGGTTGCGGATACCGAACAGGCGACGGGTCATTCCGGCTCGACCGATTACCGAATGGATGCGGATGGCCGCCTTGCCCGCGACCGGGGCGTGGCGGGCGGCGTCATCTATGCGGGGGCGATTGTGCTCAATCCGCGTATCTTCGACGGGGCCGGCGATGAGCCGCAATCACTGAACACCTATTTCGATGCAGCGGAACGCAAGGGCCGGCTGTTCGGCATGAAGATGGACGGCGCGTGGATCACCGTCGGCACGCCGGATGCGATCGCGCCCGCCGAAGCGGTGGTGGCCGCGCACGGTGAGCAGTGCGATGCCGGCTAAGCATCCGCCGCGCGTCTATTCCATTCCCCCCGGCGTCCACTTCCTGGAGACGCTTGCAGAAGCGCTGCTTGACGGGCGGCTTGTTCCCGGTTTTCGTCATGATGGCGATCCGCTGGCGCTGGCGGATGTCACGATCTATCTGCCGACCCGCCGCGCCGCACGCGCGCTGCGCGATGTGCTGCTTGAAAAGCTGAGCGGCCAGTCGGCCATCCTGCCTGTCATTCGCCCGCTGGGTGAGTTCGACGAGGAGGCGGCGCTGTTCGACACGGAGGGCGCATCCGCACTCGATCTTGCGCCGCCCATCGAGGCGCTGGACCGCATCCTGCTTCTGGCGCCGATGGTGCAGGCGTGGAAGGCGCGCCTGCCCGGCCATGTGGCCGCGCTCTTCGAGGAAGGCGTGGTGGTGCCGGCCTCGGCGTCGGATTCCATCTGGCTCGCGCGGGATCTGGCCGCGCTGATGGACGAGATCGAAACCGAGGAAGCGGACTGGACGAAGCTTGCCGGTCTTGCGCCCGACGCGCTGGCGCACTGGTGGCAGGTGACGCTCGAATTCCTGCAGATCGTCACGGCGCACTGGCCCAACCTGCTTGACGCGCTTGACCGCTCCAACCCGGCGGCGCATCGGAACGCCATGCTGGCCGCCGAGACGGCGCGGCTCAGGACGCAGGCCCACAGGGGACCGGTCATCGCGGCAGGCTCCACCGGCACCATTCCGGCGACGGCGCGGCTTCTGGCGACAATTGCCGGGCTGGACAATGGCGCGGTGGTGTTGCCGGGGCTGGACAAGCGGCTCGATGCGCGCGCCTGGGACGCGGTGGGCGATGCGTCCGAGCCATCCGCCTTCGGGCACCCGCAGGCGGGCTTGAAGAAGCTGCTTGCCGCAATGGGCATGGAGCGGGCGGATGTGGTGGAGATCGGCGCGCCCTCGCCGGCGCTTGCGCTGCGGCGCGCGCTGGTGAGCGAAACGCTGCGCCCGGCGGAAACCACCGATGCCTGGCTTGAAAACCGGGCGCTGGCGGACGATGCAACGGAAGGCGGTGCGCTGGCCGGCGTCACGCTGGTGGAAACGGCCAACGAGCGCGACGAGGCGCTTTCGATTGCCGTTGCGCTGCGCCTCGCGCTGACCAGCGACAGGGCCACGGCGGCGCTAGTGACGCCGGATCGCGGGCTGGCGCGGCGGGTGGCCGTGGAGCTGCGGCGCTTCGGCATCGAGGCGGACGATTCCGGCGGCACGCCACTGGCCGACAGTCCGCCGGCGACGCTGGCGCGGCTCCTTCTGGAAACGGTGTTTCG
Organism: Nitratireductor sp. GZWM139; assembly: GCF_030068685.1. Taxonomy (NCBI): domain Bacteria; kingdom Pseudomonadati; phylum Pseudomonadota; class Alphaproteobacteria; order Hyphomicrobiales; family Phyllobacteriaceae; genus Nitratireductor; species Nitratireductor sp. GZWM139. Next base: position 153,349 of record NZ_JAMQML010000009.1, read on the forward strand.
CCCCGGCGAACCCATCGCCATGGTGGCCCTGCTCAAACATCCGCTCCTGCGGCTCGGACTGAAACGCGCCAGAGTGCGACGGGCGGCGGAGACCATTGAACTGGTGGCGCTGCGCGGTGGCACGGGAAGGCCCGATATCGCAACGCTCGACACGCTGTTCGAGACGCGCTGGGCGGGCATCGAGAGCAGCACGCGCAAGCCCTTCTGGTTCGTGCGCGTCAACGATGCAGCCCTTGCCGAAGCCCGCGCCGTACTGGAGGCGCTGCGCGCGGCGCTTACGCCCTTGGTCGAGATGCGCGGCGTGCGCGGTGTTGGCGTGCCGGACATGGCGCGCTTTACCGTGGAGGTGCTGGAGGCGCTGGGGCGCTCCGAGGATGGCAGCCTCACCAATTACTATGAGGGCGAGCGGGGGCAGGCCATGGCCGCCTTCCTGCGCGGACTGGTCGGCTCCGACACGACGCTGCCCTTCGACGCCAGCGAATGGCCGCCGGTCTTTGCAGCGCTGATCGCCACCGAAGTGGTGAAGCCGACCATGGGCGCAGACAAGCGCGTGGCGATCTGGGGCGCGCTTGAGGCGCGGCTTCTCAGTGTCGACACGCTGGTGCTGGGCGGCATGAACGAGGGCACCTGGCCAAGCATCCCCTCCTCCGACCGCTTCATGTCGCGGCTGATGAAGGCCGAGCTTTCGCTGGAGCCGCCGGAGCGGCGTATCGGTCAGGCGGCGCATGACTTCATGATGGCGATGGGATCGGAGAATGTGGTGCTGACCCGCGCCGCGCGCGCCGGCGATGCCCCCGCCGTCGCTTCGCGCTGGCTGCAGCGCATCACTGCATTTGCCGGCAAAGAAGCGACCGAGGCGATGCGCGTGCGTGGCCGCAGGCTGATCGGCTGGGCGCGCCTTCTGGACGACAGACCGGACGAAGATTTCGCTCCGCGACCCGAACCGGCCCCTGCGGTGGAAGCGCGGCCGACGCGCTTCTCGGTCACGGAGATCGAGACGCTGCGGCGCGACCCCTATGCGGTCTATGCGAAGCGCATTCTGGAGCTGGTTGCCCTCGACCCTCTGATCCGCGATCCGGGGGCTGCCGAGCGCGGCAATCTCTTCCACGACATTCTTGAGCACTTCATCAAGGAGGTGGACGATCCGTCCGGGCATGAGGCGCTCGAGTGTCTGATCGCCATCGGGCGACGGCTCTTTGCCGAGGCAGGGCTGCCGCAGGATGTGGCGACCGTCTGGTGGCCGCGTTTCGAGCGCACGGCCGCGGCCGTCATCGAATGGGAGCGGGCGCGCGCGGAGGGCATCGCCAGGCGTCATGCGGAAATCCGCGCATCGGCCATCGAGGTGGCGAAGCTCGGCCTTACCCTTTCAGGCCGCGCCGACCGCATCGACATTCGTGACGATGGCAGCGCCGACATTCTCGACTACAAGACGGGCGCGACGCCCTCGCGGCGTCAGGCGCATACGCTCATCTCGCCGCAGCTGGCGCTTGAGGCCGCACTTCTTCAGCGCGGCGCGTTTGCCGATGTGGGGGCTGCGCAGCCGAACGAACTTGCCTATGTGCGGCTCAAGGCGAATGGCGAGGTGTTTTCCGAGTCCATTCTCAAGATCAAGAACAGCGACAAGACAGCGCCCGGCATGGCCGAGGAAGCGTGGGAGCGGCTGTCGCAGCTTCTCGCGCATTACCACAAGGCCGAGACCGGCTACCGTTCGCGCGTCCTGCCATTCCGCGAAGGCGATGTGGGCGGCGACTACGATCATCTGGCGCGTGTGCTCGAATGGTCGGCCGGTGGCGATACGGGCGATGGCGGAGAGGGCGAATGAAGAAGCTGCCCTTCATCCCCGAAGACACGATCCGGGCGCAGGCGCTGGCCGCCGATCCGGCCAACTCCGCCTGGGTGTCGGCCAATGCCGGGTCGGGCAAGACCCATGTGCTCGCCCAGCGCGTGATCCGCCTTCTGCTGCAGGGGGCCGATCCGTCGAAGATCCTCTGCCTGACCTATACGCGCGCCGCCGCAGCCAACATGGCCAACCGCGTGTTTCGCGATCTCGCGGGCTGGAGCCTGATGTCCGATGATGCGCTGTCGGAGGTCATTGCCAAGCTTGAGGGCGGCAGGCCAGGCCGGGAAACGCTCGCCCGCGCGCGGCGGCTTTTCGCCCGTGCGCTGGAAACGCCGGGCGGGCTGAAGATCCAGACGATCCACGCCTTCTGCGAGGCGATCCTGCATCAGTTCCCGCTCGAGGCGAACATTGCCGGCCATTTCGAGCTACTGGATTCGCAGATGGAAGAGGCGCTGCTGGCCGAGGCGCGGCGCGATCTTCTGTCGGGCGCTGCCGGCGAGGACGCGGTGCTGTCGGACGCCTTCGCCGAAGTGCTGGAGCGCGGTGGCGAGAGCGGTCTTCAGGATCTCCTGTCGGAAATCGTCTCCCGTCGCGACGGGCTGCGCGCCTTCATCGACGAGATTGCCAACGACCCGGTTCCATACAGCGCGCTGTTCGAGGAATTCGGTTTTGCGCCGGGTGAGGACGCCGAGGCGATTGCCGCTTCGATCTGGCCGCTTCCCGGTTTCGACGCCAGCGCGTTTCGCGCGCTTGTGGCCGAGGCGGAGGCGGTGGACGCCAAGACGGTGCTGAAGGGCATCGTGCCAGAGGCGACGCTGGCCTTCGAGGAGCGCGACCCGCTGCGCCGGCTGGAGCATCTGCGGAAGGGTTTTCTCAAGGCCGATGGCGGCGTTTATGGCGAGAGCACGTTCAAGAAGGCGCTGCGCGCCGCCCTGCCCGATATCGTGGAGCGCTATGTCGAAGCGGCGGAGGTGATCCGCACTGCGGTCGACCGTGTGGCGTTGTTCCGCATGCTGGAGGCCACGCGTTCGGCGCTGGTGATCGCCGACGGCATGATTGCGCGCTACGAACGGCTGAAGCGGGCACGCGGTTTTCTCGATTTCAACGATCTTATCACGCGCACGATCCGGCTTCTGGCGCGCGCCGATGCCGGACCGTGGGTGCAGTACAAGCTCGACAAGGGCATCGACCACGTTCTGATCGACGAAGCGCAGGATACGAGCCCCGAGCAATGGCAGATTGTGCGACTGCTTGCCGAAGAGTTTTTTGCCGGCGAAAGTGCGCGCGAGGGATTGCAGCGCACCATCTTTGCGGTGGGCGACGAAAAACAGTCGATCTACTCCTTCCAGGGGGCGGAGCCGGCAGCATTCGGCGAAAGTGGACGGGCCTTCGAAAAGAAGGTGCGGGCGGCGGAGCGCCGTTTCGAGCGCCTGCGCCTGCGCTATTCCTTCCGCTCAACCGAGGATGTTCTGAAAGCGGCCGACCTGGTGTTCTCAAGGGAAGAGGCGGCGCAGGGGCTGACCCATGATCCCGAGCCGATCGAGCATCTTGCGGTGCGCGCGGGCCAGCCCGGCTATGTGGAAGTGTGGTCGCCCATCGCGCCGGAAGTGGTGGAGGAGCCGGACGACTGGACGGAAGCCATCGACCACGCGTCGGCTCCGGCGGTGCGACTGGCTGAAACCATTGCCCAGACAGTCGAGGACTGGATCCGGAATGGCGAGATCATTGAAGGCACGGGCAAACGCCTGACGGCGGGCGATGTGCTGGTTCTGGTGCGCAAGCGCGACCGCTTCGTGCATGCACTGTCGCGCAGCCTCAAGAACCGCCACATCGATGTGGCCGGTGCAGACCGCCTGCGGCTGACGGCGCATATTGCCGTGCAGGACCTGATCGCGCTTGGCCGCTTTCTTCTGCAGCCGCATGACGACCTTTCGCTGGCTGCGGTGCTGAAAAGCCCGCTGTTCGGCATGGATGAGGAGCGCCTGTTCCGGCTTGCCTGGAACCGTGGCCGGGCGGTTCCACTGTTTGACGCCATGCGGGCGCAGGCGCTGTCGGACCCGGCGGTGGCCGGCATGGTCGAGACGCTGCAACGCTGGCAGAACGAGGCGGCGTTCAAGCCGGCCTTTGAATTCTATGCCGGGCTGCTTTCGGGCAGCCGGGACCGGGAAGGCGCGCGCCGGCTGTTTGTCGCGCGGCTCGGTCATGAGGCGAATGACATTCTCGACGAGTTCCTGTCATTCGCGCTGGCCGGCGAGCGGGCGGGGCTCAACGGTCTTGAGGCGCTGCTCTCGGCGCTTGACGGGCAGGCCCCGGAGATCAAGCGCGAGATGGATCAGACGCGCGACGAGCTGCGCATCATGACGGTGCATGCCGCCAAGGGGCTGGAAGCGCCGGTGGTGTTTCTGGTCGATCCGGGCAGCGCGCCCTTCGTGGCGCAGCATCTGCCAAAGCTGATGCCGTTTGCGCCGCGTGGCGAGGGCTGGCAGGGCAAGGGCTTCCTCTGGCGCGCCGGCAAGGATGTCTCCAATTCGGTGGCGGCAGGCTTCGAGGCGAATGCAAAGGTCAAGGCGGAGGAAGAATACCGCCGGCTTCTCTATGTGGGCATGACGCGGGCCGAGGACCGGCTGATCGTGTGCGGGTATCACGGCGCGCGCGAACCGCAGGACCTGACCTGGCAGAACACGGTGCGGCAGGCGCTTTCAGGTGCGGAGGTCGCCGTGGAACTGGACCGTCCCGCAGCCTGTGCACCGGTCTATCGCTACCGTGTGAGCGAAGCGCCACCGGTCGAGGAAGAGGCAGCACCAGTGGCCGAAGCCGCGCCTGAAACGGCGCTGCCGGAAACTTTGCTGACGCCGCCGCCGATGCCGACAGACCTGCCGCGTCCGCTTTCGCCATCGCGGGCGGGTGCGTTGATCGAGGCTGATTACGAGCCGGTTCCCTCGCCGCGTTCGCCGGTGCTCGACGGGGAGCGGAAGCCGGGCTTTGCGATCCAGCGCGGTATTGCCGTGCACAGGCTTCTGCAATTGCTGCCCGACTGTCGCGAGGATGCGCGCGAGGCGGCCGCGCAGCGCTATCTCGACCGTGTCGGCAGCGGCTGGACCGCGCAGGAGCGGGAGAGCGTCTGGCGTTCGGTTCGGGCCATTCTCGATGATGCGCGTTTCAGCGCGATTTTCGCGTCCGGCTCGCGGGCAGAGATCTCCGTGATGGGCGAATTGACGCTCGGCGAGCGGCGCCATGCCGTCTCCGGCAAGATCGACCGCCTTGCGGTCACCGACGAAGCGGTGCTGATCGTCGATTACAAGACGAACCGCCCGACGCCGGAGACGCTGGCCGAAGCGCCCGGCGCTTATGTGGCGCAGCTGGCGCTTTATGCGGAGCTTCTCAAACCGCTCTATCCGGGTCGCCGGATCGAGGCTGCGCTGCTCTTCACGGAAGCGCCGGTTCTGCTGCCTGTTCCGGAGGAGGAGCTGGCGGCTGCGCTTGAACGTCTTGCCCCGGCGTGACACAAGAGCGCTTGACGCAGCGAAGCGCCACCCCCACATGTTGTACAACATGTTTTGCCGATAAGGAGAATCCCCATGGCCACCGTGAAGGCGGACAAGAACAATTTCCAGGCCGACGTTCTGCAGGCTTCCGAGCCCGTGGTTGTCGACTTCTGGGCCGAGTGGTGCGGCCCCTGCAAGATGATCGCGCCGGCTCTCGACGAGATCGCTGCCGAGCTCGGCGGCAAGGTGAAGATCGCCAAGGTCAACATCGACGAGAACCCGGAGCTCGCCGCTCAGTACGGCGTGCGCTCCATCCCCACGCTCATCATGTTCAAGGGCGGTGAAGTGGCTGACATGAAGGTCGGCGCTGCACCGAAGACGGCTCTTTCGTCCTGGATCAGCGGCGCAGCCGGCTAATCACCGACGATTTTCGTGACATGAAAAACCCGGCCTTGCGCCGGGTTTTTTGTTGGCTGGGTCAGCGTTCGTTTGTGAAGATGTGCCGCCCCATCACATCAATGCCACGATATCGAGCCGGGACAACTCGAAAACTGGTTTCCGCGTTTCGGCCCCCGCCCTGTCAGCCCCAGACGAGCAGGCCGATCAGGCCGGCGGTGCCGACGATGAGACGCCACCAGCCGAACAGCGCATAGCCGCGCCGCGACACGTAGCCGAGCAGCCAGCGCACCACCAGAAGCGCTGCGAAGAAGGCGGCGATGAAGCCGATGGCGATGATTTGCACATCGGCGGCGGTGAGCTGGTCGTAGTTTTTGTAGAGGTCGTAGGCGAATGCGCCGGTCATGGTCGGCATGGCGAGGAAGAAGGAGAACTCGGCTGCCGAGCGCTTGTCCGCCCCCATGAGAAGGCCACCGACAATTGTCGCGCCGGAGCGCGAGGTGCCGGGGATCATCGACAGGCACTGGAACAGGCCGATGCCGAGATACATGGGCATGGGAAATTTCGTGATGTCGCTATAGCGCGGCTTGGTCGCCCAGCGGTCGACCCAGAGCAGCACGAAACCGCCGAGAATGAGCATGACGCAGATCAGCAGAGGCGTTTCGAAGAGCACGGTCTTGATGATCTTGTAGGCGAGAACGCCGATCACCGCCGCAGGCAGGAAGGCGAGGAGAATGCCGATCACGAAACGCTGTGTTGCGGGATCGCGCGGCAGGTCGACAAGCATTTTCCACAGACGTCCAGCATAGACGCTGAGGATCGCCAGGATCGCGCCGAGCTGGATCAGGACCTCAAAGGCCTTGCCGGTGGATTCGAAGCCGAGGAAATGGCCGGCCAGAAGGATATGGCCGGTCGACGAGACGGGTATGAACTCCGTCAGTCCTTCGAGGATGCCAAGGAGAAGGGCCCCCACGATGGTCTGATCCGTCATGTCCGTTCCTCAATCAGGGCTTGCTTGTCAGTCTGCCAGTCTCCCCCTATAGCTGAGAGGACCAAATCGCAGAATCAGGTAATCGAAGGATTACCGCCACGGCCATGAAATGGCCAGAGCCTTCCTTTAGAAGCCGACAAATGCTGACGCTGTTTCATCATCCACTCTATGCTTCCTGCCGCTTCGTGCGGCTTTCCTTTGGCGAATATGGCGAGGAACTCGCCTTGATCGAAGAACGCCCCTGGATTCGTCGCGAGGAGTTTCTGACGCTCAATCCGGCCGGCACGATCCCCGTGCTTCTTGCCGAGGGGGATCATCCGATTGTCGGCCCGACCGTGATCGCCGAATATCTGGACGAGACCCGTGGCGCGCTCAAGCGCGACAAGCGGCTGATGGCCGAAGATCCGGTCCAGAGGGCAGAGATCCGCCGTCTGGTGGACTGGTATCTGATCAAGGCCGATGCCGATGTGACCCGCCATCTGGTGCGGGAGCGGGCGCTGAAGCCGCAGATGTCCAGCGCGGAAGGCGGCGGCTCGCCGGATTCGGCGGCCATTCGCGCGGCCCGCGCCAATGTGCGCCAGCATCTCAAATACACCAACTGGCTCGCCGGCACGCGCGACTGGATGGCCGGCAAGCGGCTCTCCTATGCCGATCTGGCCGCTGCATCCACGCTTTCGGTACTGGATTATCTGGGCGAGGTCGACTGGCAGGAATATCCGGCCGCGCGCGACTGGTATTCGCGCATGAAGTCGCGCCCCTGCTTCCGTTCCATTCTTGCTGACCGCGTGCGCGGGCTCTCCCCCGTTTCCCACTACGCGGATCTGGACTTTTGATGTCCGGCGCGCAGGCCGACCGGCTTCGCGCGTTCGTCGAGAAAGAGGCGCATGCGCTGGGCTTTGACGCCGTCGCGGTGGCGTCTGCCGAGGCTGCGCCGTCGCGTGCGCCCGAGCTTGGGCATTTCCTGAAAGAAGGCCGCCACGGCAGCATGCAGTGGATGGAGGAGACGGCGGACCGCCGCGCCCATCCGCAGGGCCTGTGGCCGGAGGTGCGCTCGGTCATCATGCTGGGGATGAATTACGGGCCGGATGAAAACCCGCTCGAAATCCTCAAGCGCCGGGACCGGGCGGCGATCTCGGTCTATGCGCGCAATCGCGATTATCATGACGTCATCAAGGGGCGGCTGAAACAGCTTGCCGGCAAACTGGCTGCGCGAACCGGCGAGGATGTGAAGGTGTTTGTCGACACCGCGCCGGTGATGGAAAAGCCGCTCGCCCGCGAGGCGGGGCTTGGCTGGCAGGGCAAACACACCAATCTGGTGAGCCGCGAATTCGGCTCCTGGCTGTTTCTCGGCTCGATCTTCACCACTGCGTCCCTGCCCGCCGATGCGCCGGAGCGCGACCATTGCGGCTCGTGCCGCGCCTGTCTCGACATCTGCCCGACAAAGGCGTTTCCCGCGCCTTACCAGATCGATGCGCGGCGCTGCATTTCCTATCTCACCATCGAGAACAAGGGACCGATCCCGCGCGAGTTCCGCATTCCCATGGGCAACCGCATCTATGGCTGCGACGATTGCCTTGCCGCATGCCCGTGGAACAAGTTCGCGCAGGATGCGGCCGAGGCGAAGCTTCAGGCGCGCGAGGATCTGAAGGAGCCGCCGCTTTCCGGGCTTCTCGAACTGGACGATGCGGGGTTCCGCGCCTTCTTTTCCGGTTCGCCGGTCAAGCGCATCGGGCGCAACCGCTTCATCCGCAATGTGCTGATCGCGGCGGGCAATTCCGGCGAGGCTGACCTGATCGATCCTTGCAGGCGTCTGGCAGAAGACGAAGCGCCGCTTGTGCGCGGCGCAGCCGTGTGGGCGCTGTCGCGGCTTATGGACAATAAGGCATTTGCTTTACTTGAAACGCAGCTGCGTCCGCGGGAAAACGATGCAGACGTGCAAGCCGAATGGGATGGGCGATCATGACCAAGAGCTTCTTCATCTTCGGCGCGGGCTATTCCGGCCGTGCGATTGCGCGCGAGCTTGCCGGTGAGGCGGCGTCCATCGCCGGCACCACGCGCAGCGCGGAGAATGCCGAACGCCTGAAAGAGGCAGGCATCGCGCCACATGTTTTTCAGGGCGGGGCCGCGCTTTCGCCGGATCTGGAAAAGGCGCTGGCCGAAACCACGCACCTCATCGTCAGCATTGCGCCCGACGCGTCGGGTGACCCGGTGCTTGCGGTCGCGCGTGAGACGATTTCCAAGGCCATGCCGGCGCTGAAATGGATCGGCTATCTGTCGACGGTGGGCGTCTATGGCGATCATGATGGCGCCTGGGTGGATGAAACGGCTGAATGCGATCCTGTCTCCGAGCGCTCGAAACAGCGGCTCGTTGCCGAAGCGGAATGGGCGCAGCTCGGGGCGGAAACGGGTCTGCCGGTGGCGATCATCCGGCTGTCGGGCATTTACGGGCCGGGCCGCAACGCCTTTCGCAATCTGGAGGCGGGCAAGGCGCGGCGGATCGTCAAGCCGGGCCAGGTCTTCAACCGCATCCATGTGGACGATATTGCCGGGGCCACGGCGCATCTCGCCCGCCGGTTCGAGACCGGAATTTTCAACGTCACGGATGACGCCCCCTCGCCGCCGCAGGATGTGGTGGCCCATGCTTCCGTGCTGATGGGGCAGGAAACGCCGCCGGACATCGCCTTCGAAGATGCCGATCTCAGCCCCATGGGGCGGTCCTTCTATGGCGAGTGCAAGCGGGTGAGCAATGCGCGGCTGAAAGCCACCGGCTACCGGATGCGCCATCCCGATTATCGCGCGGCGCTCGAGGCCATGTGGGCCGACGGGAACTGGCGGACGGAAAATTCGTAAACCGCGACCGTAAGCGAATCACAAGCTGTGCTATGCTTTGATGATCGCACGGGCGGGTCGAAAACGAGGAAACGATGCGATTCCAACGGATTCTGAAACTGGCGGCCACGGCCTTTCTGGGCTTTTCCGCCACGCTTGCATCGGCTGAGGCCGAGCCGCTGGCCAAGCAGCTTTTCGGCGCGAAAACACTTCCCGCCGCCACCCGCCCCGCCGTGCACGGGTTTTACTCAAAGGGTTGTTTCGCAGGCGGCGTGGCCATTGCGCCCGATGGGCCGAACTGGCAGGCCATGCGCCTTTCGCGCAACCGCCGCTGGGGGCACCCGGTCATGATCTCGGTGCTGGAAAAGCTCTCGCGCGAGGCGGCGCAGGATGGCTGGCGTGGTCTGCTCGTTGGCGACATCTCGCAGCCGCGGGGTGGCCCCATGCTCACCGGCCATGCCTCGCATCAGCTCGGGCTCGACGCCGATATATGGTTCACCGAAATGCCGGCGAAGCGGATGACGGTGGCGGACCGTGAGCGCATCAGCGCCATCTCCATGCTCAAGAAGGGCTCGCTCTACGTTGACGACAAAAAGTGGACGAAGGGACATGAGGCCGTGTTGCGCCGCGCGGCGAGCTATCCGGAAGTCGAGCGCCTTCTGGTGCATCCCGGCATCAAGAAGAAGCTGTGCGACACGGTGCGTGGCGACCGTTCGTGGCTGAACAAGGTTCGCCCCTTCTGGGGCCATCACTATCATTTCCACGTTCGCATCGGCTGTCCCGCCGGGTCGCCGGGCTGCGAGCCGCAGAATCCGCCACCACGCAGTGAGGGGTGTGATGACACGCTGGCCTGGTGGTTCACCGACGAGCCGTGGAAGCCGGCCAAGGGACCTGCCAAGCCGAAGGCGCGCGATGTCATGACCATGGCCGCCCTGCCCTCGGCCTGTCGCGCCGTGCTTGCCGCACCCGACCCGGTATCCGAGGTTGCCGTGACCGTGACGGGCGCCGGCGGCGTTCCGCAGGCGGCGACGGCTGAACTGCCCGTGCTCGGCTATCAGGCTGAAAGCCCGGCCAGTATCCTCTCGGCCATGCCGTCGGCCAGCGTGCCGCGCCCGAGCAACAGGCCGGCATTCCAGTAGATTATCAGCGCCGGACAGGACCAGGCGCGCCGGTTTTTTGGCGTTGGCGCGCTTGCCTTCTGTCTTCAACCGATTTAATTGCGCTCTAAAGGCGTGTTTCAGAGCGGCATATCTGCGTCTGTTCTGCTATGCGCCGGCAATAAAAGGGTTGTGGGGCAACGCGATTGGCGGTTCCATGACCATAAGCATGCTGGGTGCGCCGCACGGCGGGTCCGGGAACCATGCGGGGAGCAGAGCTAGCGCCGTCAGCGCAACGTCCCGTCGCCGGAAACATTCATCGGCGCGTCATCGAGAATGGGGCAAAGACTGACAGGCGCGCCGCGTTCGGCCGCGCCTGAAACCTGAGTCTATGTCATGCATTTCAAGAACGAAAACGATACTGCGCTTCGATTTCCCATCCTGATCGGCGATATCGGCGGCACCAATGCACGGTTTGCCATTCTGGTGGATTCCAACGCCGAGCCGAAAACCTTTCCGGTGGTGCAGACCGCCGATTATGAAACCATCGATGAGGCGATCCAGAGCGCCATCCTCGACCGCACCTCCATTTTACCACAGTCTGCCGTGCTGGCCGTGGCCGGACCCGTCGATGGTGACGAGATTGATCTCACCAATTGCGACTGGGTCGTGCGCCCCCGCCAGATGATGGAGAAGATGGGGCTGGGCGACATCATCGTCATCAATGATTTCGAGGCGCAGGCGCTGGCCGTTGTGGCGCTCGACGACGAGCATCTGGAAATGGTGTGCCCGGGCGAGGCGGACCCGACGGGCAGCCGCGTTGTTCTGGGGCCGGGAACGGGCCTTGGCATGGCCGGGCTGGTTCATGCGCAGCACACCTGGTTTCCGGTGCCGGGCGAAGGCGGGCATGTGGATCTGGGGCCGCGCAGCGAGCGCGATCTCGAGATCTTCCCGCATCTGGAGCGCATCGAGGGACGTGTCGCAGCCGAGCAGATCCTTTGCGGGCGCGGCATGGTCAACCTTTACCGGGCGATCAGCGCCGCCGATGGCAAGCAGCCCGTTCATGAAACGCCGGCCGAGATCAGCAGCGCGGGGCTCGATGGATCGGACCCGGTCGCCGTTGAGACGCTCGATCTCTTCGTCACCTATCTTGGCCGGCTTGCCGGCGACATGGCGCTGATCTTCATGGCGCGGGGCGGGGTTTATCTGAGCGGCGGCATCGCCCAGAAGATCGTACCGACGCTCAAGAACGGCAATTTCCGCAGGGCCTTTGAGGACAAGGCGCCCCATAGCGCACTGGTGAAAGAGATCCCCGTCTATGTGATCATGCACCCGATGGCAGCACTTGTGGGCCTTGCCGCCTATGCCCGCACACCGGTGCGTTTCGGGGTCGAAACCCAGGGCCGGCGCTGGAAAGCAGACTGAAAAGACGCCGCCCTCGACCGGATTCACCGTTGCATGAGCGAGAGCGAACGGGCATAGCCTGTTGGCAAAGCTGCACTGGAGCGCCAAGCGCCCGTATGGACGCCTGAAAATGCTCCCACGCTTTGGATCGCCGTGTGTCCGTTTGGACGCACAAAGGACGATCGAAAGCCCGGTTGAACAGGAACGGACGTTTTGAAGCTTGGAAAAAACAAGACGGATGTCGGTGAGGTCCTTCCCGTCATTCGCCGCATTTTCGCGGAGAACGGCCGCGATTACATCGGACATTACCTGATCGCGATTGCCTGCATGCTGGCCATTGCCGGCACCACGGCCTTCAGCGCCTGGATCATGCGCGACATCATCGATGAGGTGTTCTATCGACAGCGCTGGGAGCTGGTCGGCTGGATCTGTGGCGCAATCGTCGCCGCCTTTGCGATCCGCGGCTTCGCGACCTACGGCCAGTCGGTCATGCTCGCGAAGATCGGCAACAACATCGTTGCACGCTATCAGCAGCGCATGTTCGACCATCTGATGCGGCTTGGCATCGACTATTTCACGACCACCCGCTCCGGCCAGCTCGCCGCCCAGATCAGCCAGAACGTGACGGGCATCCGCGATCTGCTCAACATGACCGTGGCCTCCATCGCGCGCGACATGGTCACGCTGATTGCGCTTGTGGCGGTGATGGTGATGCAGGATCCCCTGCTCTCGGTCATCGCGCTGGTGATTGGTCCGCCGCTCATCTATTCGGTGAACTATCTGATGCGCCGCCTGCGCCGCGTCACGCGCGAGGCGGTGGATGTGAACTCCCGCCTGCTGGGCGCAATGCAGGAATCGGTGCAGGGCATCGCCATCATCAAGGCTTTCACCATGGAGCAGCAGCTCTCGGACAAGATGTCCGGGCTGATCGCCTATGCCGAGGACCGCTCCAACAAGATCGCCCGCGTTTCCGAACGCCTCGGGCCGATCACCGAGCTTCTGGCCGGTCTGGCGATTGCCGGCGTGATCGGTTACGCGGCCTGGCGGGCTTCCGTCAGCGCGCAGCCGCCGGGCTCCGTGTTTGCCTTCATCACCGCCTTGCTTCTGGCCTATGATCCGGTGCGCAAGCTGGCGCGCGTGCAGGTCAATCTCGAGCGCGCGCTGGTCAATGCCCGCATGATCTACGAGATCCTCGACACCGAGCCGCAGCAGCGCGATGCGCCGGGGGCCGGCACGCTCGCGGTGGAAAAGGGCACGGTCACCTTCGACAAGGTGGCGTTCTCCTATGGCGACGATCTGCCGGTGCTGCATGGCATCAGCTTTGTCGCGAAGGCGGGCGAGACCACGGCGATTGTCGGCCCGTCGGGTGCGGGCAAGTCGACCCTCTTCGCCCTGTTGCAGCGCTTCTACGATCTGGATGGCGGCAGCATCGAGATCGACGGGCAGGACATCTCCACCGTCACCAAGAGCTCGCTGCGCAGCGCCATCGCCTATGTTTCGCAGCAGCCCTATCTGTTTGAGGGCACGATCCGCGACAACATCCGCTATGGCCGTCCCGATGCGACGGACGCAGAGGTGGAAGAAGCGGCAAAGCTGGCCTTCGCCGATGATTTCATCCGCCAGCAGGTTCAGGGCTATGACACGCTGGTGGGCGAGAATGGCGCAAACCTTTCCGGTGGCCAGCGCCAGCGCATCTCGATTGCCCGCGCCATCGTGCGCGACGCGCCGATCCTGCTTCTCGACGAGGCGACCTCCGCGCTCGACAATGAGTCTGAAGCGCGTGTGCAGCAGGCGCTGGAAGACATCATGGAAACCCGCACGACACTTGTGATCGCGCACCGGCTTTCCACCGTGGTCAATTCCGACCGCATCGTGGTGCTTGAGGAAGGGCATCTGGTGGAAGAGGGCACGCATGAGAGCCTTGTGCGCCAACCGCACGGCATCTATGCACGCTTCCATCGCATGCAAAGCCAGAAGAGCGAGGATCTTCTCGCCAACACGACAGCAGACAATGGCGCGGCTGCGCCGCAGGAGAACTAGCATGACGGATATGGGGCTGGTGATCGTGGGAGCGGCAGGCCGCATGGGCCAGACGCTGATCCGCACCGTTCACGCCATGTATGGGGTGCGCGTCGCCGCCGCTGTCGAGCGTCCCGGCTCGTCTTTCCTCGGCAGGGACGCGGGTGAGCTGGCCGGCCTCGGCATCATCAATGTGCCGATCAGCGACGATCCACTGGCGGCCTTCGCCAAGGCCGATGGCGTTCTGGACTTCACCTCGCCGGATTCCAGCGTTGAATTCGCTGGCTATGCAGCGCAGGCCCATATCGTTCATGTGATCGGCACGACCGGTTTCGAGCCGGAGCATGAAGCGAAGATCAAGGCAGCGTCGCACCACGCCACCATCGTGAAGTCGGGCAATATGAGCCTCGGTGTGAACCTGCTTGCGGTTCTGGTCGAGAAAGCCGCCCGCGCGCTGGAGGCTTCGGATTTCGATATCGAGGTTCTGGAAATGCACCACCGTCACAAGGTGGACGCGCCTTCCGGCACGGCGCTTCTGCTCGGCGAGGCGGCGGCGCGGGGCCGCGAGATCGCGCTGGCGGAAAAGAGCGTGCGCGTGCGCGACGGCCAGACCGGGCCGCGCGAGGAAGGCACGATCGGCTTTGCCACGCTGCGCGGCGGTTCCGTCGTTGGCGAGCACTCCGTCATTCTCGCCGGGACCGGCGAACGCATCACCCTTTCGCATCAGGCTGAAGATCGCGGCATCTTCGCCCATGGCGCGGCCAAGGCCGCTCTCTGGGCGCATGGCCGCAAGCCCGGCCTCTATTCCATGCTCGACGTTCTCGGGCTCAACTGAATCTTCCATTACGAAGCAACAAGGAACCCATCATGTCCGGTACCCTTATTCTCGTTCGTCACGGCCAGAGCGAATGGAACCTGAAGAACCTGTTCACCGGCTGGCGCGACCCGGGCCTGACCGAAAAGGGGCATGAAGAGGCGAAGGACGCCGGCCGCCGGCTGAAGGCGCGCGGCTTCAAGCCGGACATCGCCTACACCTCCGTTCTGTCGCGCGCACAGGTCACCAATGATCACATCCTCAGCGAGCTGGGGATGGAGGGGCTGGAGACCATTCGCGATCAGGCGCTCAACGAGCGCGACTATGGCGATCTGTCGGGTCTCAACAAGGACGACGCCCGCGCGAAATGGGGTGAGGAGCAGGTGCATGTCTGGCGCCGTTCCTACGACACCCCTCCTCCCGGCGGCGAAAGCCTGAAGGACACGGGCGCGCGCGTGTGGCCCTATTTCCTGCACGAGATCCTGCCGCATGTGCTGCGTGGCGAGACGGTTCTGGTGGCGGCGCATGGCAATTCGCTGCGCGCGCTGGTGATGGCGCTCGACGGCCTCTCCGGCGAAGAGATCCTGAAGGTGGAAATCGCGACCGGCGTTCCCATCGTCTACAAGCTCAACGCTGATTCGACGGTGGCCTCGAAGGAAGTTCTCGAGGATTGATCTGTTTCAGGGCGCCTTCGGGCGCCCTTTTCACGTTTTGGGCCCCCCGCAAACCCATGCGGCGGAACGCCCCATGTCATTTTCTTTACAAACATCAAAATCCGCGTTGACACGGAAGGGTTTGCCCCCTACATCGGCATCGCACACCTGCCCAGGTGGCGGAATTGGTAGACGCGCACGGTTCAGGTCCGTGTGCCGCGAGGCGTGGAGGTTCGAGTCCTCTCCTGGGCACCATCCCCTTCCCGACAAATGAATCCGGTTTTGTCAGCAGCGCTTGCTGCTGCCTGCGTATCAGCGCTTCGGGCGCGGTCCGGGCGGGTTATCGGGGACCAGCTCCTCGGCAATTTTCTGAACAATGTCAGTGGCGCGGTTGGGCACATTGCCCTGCCAGTCATCGAACGCCTCTTCCCTGTAGGTCACGGCGACGGCAATGGTCACGCGGCCTTCCGGTGACTGGCCCTGCGGCAGCGTGGCGACGGCCGATGCATTGCCGGCAAAGGATGGCGTCTGCATGACCCAGTCCCCGCGCAGCATCGCGCCAAGGCCGTAGCTGAAGGCGCTGTCCAGCGTGTGGCAGTTGGGGCAGCCCTCAAGCGGACTTCCAAAGCCGATCAGGCGCGGCTCGATCATGGCCTTGCGGGATTGCGGCTGCAGGAACCCGTCGATGCCGGTGATCGTGTCGAAGCTGCGGGCCATGTCGGAAATGCCCGTCGTTTGAACCGAGCCCTGCGCCAGTGTCCAGGAAGGATTCCAGTGGGTGGCGTCCTCCCAGACGCCGCGCTCGGCGGTGTAGGAGTGCACCACCGGCTCCGGGACAAACGGCGTGTCATGACCCTGCGTCTGCGAGAGATTGAGCGGATCGAGAACGTAGCGCTGCATCAGTGCGGCGAGCTTTTCGCCCGTGGCCGCCTCCATCACGCGCCCGAGGATGACATAGCCTGAATGGGAATAGTCCCAGTTCTCTCCGGGCGCAAAGCGACGGGGGGTGGACAGGCTGACATCGATCAGCTCTTCCGGGGTCCACTGTCGAAAAGGATCGGCATAGAAGGGCTCGAGAAATCCCTTCTCGTTCGCCACGTGATCGGGGTAGCCCGCCGTCATGTTAAGCAGCATGCGCGGCGTCGCCGTGTCGGCGGCGGGCAGGTGGGGCATCCATTCTGCAATGGGGCGGTCGAGGTCGAAGCGCCCCTCCTCCGCAAGCCGCAGCGCCACTGCCGCAACATAGGTGAGCGCAACCGCGCCATTGCGAAAGTGTCCGTCCGTCGTGAGCGGCACGCCCGGCATCGCTTCGCCATGGGCAAGCGTGATGAGCGGCTCGCCATCAATCCGCACCTCCAGAAGAAGCGCGTTGAGCTTCATGGCGTCGAAGGCGTCGAGCGCGATCTTCTGCACGGCGTCTGCCCCTGGACCGGTTTCCTGTGCTGCAAGCGGCGTGGAGGCCAGGAGCAGGCCGGCAAGCCCTGTAAGGCCGACAAGCCTGCGGGTGGAGCGAAGAGTGCGCGGCGTGTCGGTCAAGGAAGCCTCCCTCAAGGGCATAGGCGAAGCAGAAAAGCCCGAGAACGGCCCATCCTGCGTCGCAATTTCATGCCGTGGCGGCAGCTGCCGCTACGTCGCCTCATTTCGCCGCTATGCGGCCGCTACGTCAACTCCAGGAAACTGATAATGCATAGGCGACTTTCCCGCGGCGCGATGATCGCGCCGGTAGCCGCTTTGTTCGTTGCGGTGTTGTCCGCACCGGCGTCAGCACAGTGCGGCAGCGCGTCATGGTACGCGCTTACGTCGAAGACGGCTTCAGGTGAGCGGATGAACCCGGCTGCGATGACCGCAGCGCACCGCACCCTGCCCTTCGGCACGAAACTGCGTGTAACCAACGAGCGCAATGGCCGCAGCGTGGTCGTGCGGATCAATGATCGCGGCCCCTTTGCGCGTGGCCGCATTCTCGATCTGTCAAAGGCTGCTGCAGCGAAGCTCGGCTTCATTCGCGCCGGCCACACCAGGGTCTGTCTGGAAAAGCGCTAGGGTCAGGCCCCAAGCTGGCAAGCGAGCCGGAAGGCGGGTTAGCTGCTCGCGCGCTGCAGTGTTTTCTGTTCGCCCGTATGGTGGAGATAGCCAAGCGTGGCGTCGGCATTGCAGGGACGCCCGAAGAGATAGCCCTGCCCGCCCGCACAGCCAAACTGTGTGAGGCGCTCGGCCTGCGCCTCGGCTTCGATGCCTTCGGCAACCACTTCCATGCCAAGCCCCTCGCACATGGCGAGAATGGCGCGGATGATGTGTTCGGACGGCCGGTCTTCCAGGATCGAGGCGACGAAGGCGCGGTCGATCTTGAGCTTGTCGAAATGGAACTCGCGCAGCCGGCCAAGGCTCGACTGTCCGGTGCCGAAATCATCCAGCGAAACGCGAATGCCAACCCGCCGCAGATCCTCAACGATGCGCTGTGCGGAGGCAGGGTCGTTCATCAGGCCCGTTTCGGTGATCTCGATCTCCAGCCGGCGCGGATCGAAGCCCGTCTGTTCGAGAATGGAGAGAATCTGCAGGCCGGTATTGTGATCGACCAGTTGAGACGGCGACAGGTTGAACGAGAGGAACAGATCCTCCGGCCAGTCGCGCGCGGCTTCCGTGGCCTTGCGCAGCACCAGCTGCGATAACGGGCCGATGATGCCGCGTTCCTCGGCGATGGGAATGAATATGCCCGGCGAAACCGGTCCCAGATCCCGGTCGGTCCAGCGCGCCAGCGTCTCGAAGCCCACCGTGCGGCGGGTTTCCAGATCGACGATCGGCTGGAAATGCGGCTCCACCTCGCCGGCGGCGACCGCCCGGCGCAGGGCCTGCTCGATATGGGTTACGCGCTTGGCGGCCTCTTCCATCTCGCGGGTGTAGACCACGACTGCGCCGCGCCCCGTGCGCTTGGCCTGATAGAGCGCGGTTTCCGCCTTGTTGAGCAGAACCTCGCCTGTCTCTTCCTCGGAGTAATAGAGGGAACAGCCGGCAGACGCCGAAAGCCGCGCGGTGCGGTGGCCGACATCATAGGGGGCGGAGAGAATTTCGATCAGAAGCCGTGTCTTCTCGCGCGCGGCCTCCTCGCTGAAGACCAGCGGGAACAGAAAGGCGAATTCGTCTGCGCCGATGCGGGTGACCGTGGAGTGCGTATCCATCGCGGCGCGCAGCCGCATGGCCACCTGCTGCAGGATTTCATCGCCCGCGGCGCGGCCAAAAAGGTCGTTGATCGGCTTGAAGCCATCGAGATCCAGAACGCCGATGGCGAAAGGAGCGGGATCGTCCGCGCGTTCCTCGATCAGCCGGTCGATCTTGTCGAAGAATCGGCGCATGTTTCCGAGGCCCGTCAACGCATCGGTGAAGGCAAAGTCGGACTGGTCCGCCGTTATCGTCCGTGCTTGTGCGGGCGCCGGCTGCATCGAAACTCCGTTATGCGGGCGATCTTGTTCTCGATGCGCCGAACAGTGGACGCAAAGTGTTTATGAATCGTATCCAATATAACGTTATCGTGAACAGTCTTTTGTTCATCGACGGCGCGGCGTGACGTCTGTGCGGCATCCACAGCTTGACAGAAGCATGCGCGGGCCGTCATCTGCCGCACAACAGTCCCCTCCGGAGCTCTTTCCATGTCCCTGAAAGTCGCGGTCCAGATGGACCATATCTCCACCATTTCGATTGCCGGCGACACCAGCTTCGCGCTCGCTCTGGAAGCGCAGAGGCGGGGCCATGCGCTCTGGCACTACACGCCGGATCGTCTCTCCATGGCCGATGGCAAGGTCATCGCCTGGGCCGAGACGCTTGAGGTGCGCGATGAGGAGGGCAACCACTTCACGCTCGGCGAGCCGCAGCGCACGGACCTTTCGGAGCTGGATGTGGTGCTTCTGCGCCAGGATCCGCCCTTCGACATGAATTACATCACCACGACGCATATTCTGGAGCGCATTCACCCGAAGACGCTCGTGGTCAATGATCCGGCCTGGGTGCGCAACAGCCCGGAAAAGATCTTCGTGACGGAATTCGCCGACCTGATGCCGGAAACGCTGATCACCCGCGATCCGCGCGAGGTCGATGATTTCCGCAGGAAGCATGGCGACATCATCGTCAAGCCGCTCTACGGCAATGGCGGCGCCGGCATCTTCCACCTCAAGGAGGGAGACCGCAATCTGGCCTCGCTTCTGGAAATGTTCATGGAAGCGTTCCGCGAGCCCTTCATCGTGCAGCGCTACCTGAAAGAGGTGCGTGGCGGCGACAAGCGCATCATCCTCATTGAGGGTGAGCCGGTTGGCGCGATCAACCGTGTGCCGGCCGAGCACGATTCGCGCTCCAACATGCATGTGGGCGGCCGCGCCGAACATGCGGAACTGACGGATCGCGAGCGCGAGATCTGCGCGCGCATCGGGCCGTCGCTGCGCGAGCGCGGTTTCACGCTGGTTGGCATCGATGTCATCGGTGACTGGCTGACGGAGATCAATGTGACCTCTCCGACGGGCCTCCGCGAGGTCAAGAAATTCGGCGGCGCGGATATTGCCGCGCTGTTCTGGGATGCCGTCGAGGCGCGCTGCGCCGCAGTCTGACCGCTGCATCATGCATCAGGTTTAAGGGGCGGGCTGCGTTTGCGCTCGCCCCGATCTGTTCTCCCGGCACAACTCTCTGCAACCTGCCGACAACCTTTGCGTTAGGTTGTTCTCTCAATGTTCTTGATCTGATCGCCTGAAGCTGCTTCAATGCGGTTGCAAGGGGATTGGAACTCGTGTTCTGGCTGCAATGCCGGGCGTGCGCAGGGGGAGAGCACATGGTTTCGCATGTGAGCACTGTGGCATTTCAGGGCGTGGAGGCTGTGCCTGTCGAGGTGCAGGTGATGGTGGCTCCCGGCAAGATGGGGATGCAGATCGTCGGGCTGGCCGACAAGGCCGTCGCGGAAAGCCGGGAGCGGGTGCAGGCTGCGCTTCACGCGTCGGGCCTTTCCATGCCGCCCAAGAAGGTGACGATCAACCTCGCACCTGCGGACCTGCCCAAAGAGGGCAGCCATTACGATTTGCCGATTGCGCTGGGTCTCATGGCCGCTCTCGGCGCGATTCCCGGCGATTCATTAGCTGGCTATGTCGTGCTAGGAGAACTTTCTCTCGATGGCACGGTGGCGGCGGTGAACGGTGTTCTGCCGGCGGCCATCGGGGCGAATGCGATGGGGCGCGGCCTGATCTGCCCGCATGCCTGCGGCGCGGAGGCCGCGTGGGCCAGCGCGGATCTCGACATTCTCGCGCCGCGCAGCCTCATCGCGCTCGCCAATCATTTCAAGGGTAGCCAGGTGATGAGCCGCCCGGAGCCGGCTCTCGGGCCGCCGCCGGTCAGATTGCCGGATCTTGCCGACATCAAAGGGCAGGAGGGGGCCAAGCGGGTTCTGGAGGTGGCAGCTGCAGGCGGGCACAATCTTCTGATGAATGGTCCGCCCGGCGCAGGCAAGTCGATGCTGGCGCAGCGCCTGCCATCCATTCTGCCGCCCCTGTCTCCGCGCGAATTGCTGGAAGTCTCCATGATCGCTTCCATTGCCGGGGAACTGGCGGAGGGCAAGCTCACTGATCAGCGTCCGTTTCGCGCGCCGCATCACTCGGCCTCCATGGCGGCCATCGTGGGCGGCGGATTGAAGGCGCGTCCCGGCGAGGCTTCGCTGGCGCATCACGGGGTTCTGTTTCTGGACGAGTTGCCGGAGTTTTCACCGCAGGTTCTGGATTCGCTGCGCCAGCCGCTGGAAACCGCCGAATGCGTGATCGCGCGCGCAAATCACCGGGTCAGCTATCCGGCGCGTATTCAGCTTGTTGCGGCCATGAACCCGTGCCGTTGCGGCATGGCCGGGGAGCCGGGGCATCGCTGCCGGCGCGGCCCGCGCTGCCAGACGGATTATCAGGCGCGCATTTCGGGGCCGCTGCTCGACCGTATCGATCTTCGGGTCGATGTTCCCGCCGTCTCCGCGAGCGATCTTATCGGCGGGGGCGGGCGTTCGGAGCCCAGTGCGGTGGTTGCGGAGCGCGTCAGCCGGGCACGCGCCATGCAACAGGAGCGATATACGGCGCTGGGCCTGCCTGCGTGGACGACCAATGCCTCCTGCTCGGCCGCAATGATCGAGGATGTGGTGACGCTTGATGCGCCATGCACGGCGCTCATTCGGGAGGCCAGCGAGAAGCTCGGCTTTTCCGCGCGCGCGTATCACCGGGTTCTCAAGGTCGCGCGCACGCTGGCCGATCTGGATGGCGCCGGCGATGTGACGCGAACCCATCTGGCCGAGGCGATCTCCTATCGCGTGGCCGGCACGGTGCGCGCAGAGGCGGCGTGACGCTCTGCCGTTTCGTTTGCCTGTCCGGTGTTCAATGAGGCGGTGCGGAGGCGCGTGGTGGCCGGTGGTTTGCCGGGTAATTGTCTTGACTGGCGCTGCATCGTAGGTGTGAGTACGTGTGCCCCCGCGGTCCCAAGAGAGGGCGAGGCGGTTAGCCGGCGTCCTTCTTGTGGCCTGTCGATGCATTCAGTTCGGCTGCGGCCTTCAGAAGGGCCTTGAGCGCGTCTTCATCAATCGCATCGCCTTCGTGAAAGTCGATGGCGCGGCGGGTGTTGCCTTCGAGGCTGGCGTTGAAAAGGCCGGACGGGTCGTCCAGCTTCGCGCCTTTGGCGAAGGTCATTTTCACGGCCTTCTTGTAGGTCTCTCCGGTGCACAGCATGCCGTCCTGATACCAGACGGGAACGCCACGCCATTTCCATTCTTCCGTCACTTGCGGCAGGGCCTCCTGGACCAGTTGCCGAAGGTGGGCGAGGGTTTCGCCGCGCCAGTCATTCAGTTCCGCAATGCGTGCATCGATCTGTTCTGACGGGGTTTTGCCGGTGTCGGTTGCGCTCATGGGGCGATCTCCGATTGTTCTTTCTTGTGCGTGTCTGCTTTCGATGCTCAGTCGAGGCGTTCAAGAACCCTTTCGAGCTCCGCGATGAAGCGCGGCCATGCAGCACTTGCGCCGCGATGGTAGGGCTTCTGTTCTGGCAGAAAGCCCTCCTGCTCCATGCGCAGCAATGTGCCGCCGGCCGTCGGCGTCAGCGTCCATGTGACAGTGCTGCACAGGTCCTTTGTGTCCCAGGCGTAGGAGAGCGTTCGGTACGGTTCGATCTCTTCCACCACGCAGTCAACGCCACCCCAGTCTGCGGTCAGGCTGAAGCGGTGTCCGACGCGGGGTGCGAAATCGTTCTTCATCAGCCATTCGGCGATCAGGTGCGGCTGGGTGAGCGCCCGCCAGACCTTTTCCGGCGGATGCGAAAGCGCGCGCTCCACCACCACACAGAGCGTTTCGGCTGTTGCGTCGTTCATTGATCCATCCTGTCGAGAAGATCTTCCAGATCATCGAACCGGTTCTCCCAGAAGCCGGCCATCTCACGCGTCCAGTCGAGGAGCGGGGCCAGCGCAACCGGGTCGGCGCTGTAAAAAGTCTGTCGGCCGCTTTGCCGGTCATGCACCAGCCCGGCGCGCTTCAACACGCCAAGATGCTTGGAAACGGCGGGCTGCGATACCCCGGCCCCGGCGGTGAGGGCGGTGACCGTCAGATCGCCATCGCGGCACAGCCGCTCGAAGATGGTGCGGCGTGTGGGGTCGGCCAATGTTCGGAAGAGGGTATCGCGGGTCGGCTGCATTGCTACACATAACTACAGGGTTATTGTTTTAATGAATAACCCTGTAGTTATGGATTTGTCAATGTCGGGGCTGTGCTGTGTGTCAGCCGGCCATCTGCCTCACCGCATCGAGCAGGAATTCATCCTGATAATGCGCGGCGGCAAAGGAAAGCCCCGCCGGACAGTCATCGACCGTCATGATCGGGGCCGAGATTTCGGGAAGCCGCGCCACGCCGGAGAATGCGGTGAGGGTCATGGTCCGGTCGTAGAAATCGGTCACCGCTTCCATTGTCGTCAGGGAGCCCTTCAGCGGCGCGATCACCGGCGTCGTGGGAAAGCAGACCACCGTGCCGGGGGGGAGGGCTGCGTTGATCGCCTGGAAGAGCCATTCGCAATGTTTGATGCTTTCGAGCGCGGCGATCCGGTCGAAGGCGGTCACATTGCCGTAGGCCATGGAGAAGGTGAAGCCGAGTTCCGGCTTCTCGGTCTCGATCCAGTTCGCAACCGTGCTCTGGAACTCCGCCGTCTGCAGGTCGCGAAGCGCCTTCAGATTGCAGTCGCTCAGGGGGGCAACTGCGCCGATCAGTTCCGCAAAGCGCATGGGCTCCGGCGCAATGCCCGTTTTCACGGCAATCGCCTCCAGCGCCGCCTTCACCTGCTGCTGCACGGCCTCGTCGGCGATTTCCACCGCATCCGTCAGGACAATGATGCGCTCCAGCTTTTGTGGTTTCGCCTTGCCGCTGCGCAGGAGCACGCGCGCGGCGCTGTCGAGCGTTGCAAGGCTGTTTGCCACCACGCCCACCGTGCTGACGCTCGGCATGAAGGGCAGGACGCCAGCCTCCGAAACGCGGTGCAGCGAGGGGCGCAGGCCCCACAGGCCGCACAGGCTTGCCGGAACGCGGATCGAGCCGCCCGAATCCGTGCCGAGCGAAAAGTCTGCGAGCCCATTGGAAACGGACGAGGCCGAACCGCTGGAGGAGCCGCCGGGAATGCGCTCCGGCGCATTGCCATTGCGCGGCGTTCCGAAGAAATGGCTCTCGCCGTCGAGGCTGTAGGTGAACTCGTCAGCCACCACCTTTCCGACGCAGCGCGCTCCTGCGGCGAGCACCTGGTCGACACACAGCGCGTTGTGAACCGGGGCCGCATGGGCGTCCCGCCATGCCGGGCTGCCATAGGAGGTCTTAAGCCCTGCCAGGTCGATATTGTCCTTCACGGTGAAGGTCAGCCCATCAAGCGGGCCGGAGGCATGGGGCGCGAGGTCGAGGCGCTCGACCAGGGAACCGGAGGGATCGGCGAGGGATGTCTGGGGCATGGGCACTCCGAATCTGAGAACAGGCTGGAGCTTCCTGCGGACCACAATCGCTTCAATGTCTCAAGGCCCGGTGGCCGGAACCGGCGCGAACGCACCAGTCGCGATCCCGGGAGCGCGGGGAGGCGTGGTCAGGCCCCGTCGGATCTCTTCAGGCTGTTTCTCTGGAGCCCGTTTCTCTGGAGCCATGTTTCGTAGAGATGCCCGCGCGCGCCCTGCGCCTGCGGGATGTGCGCTGCTTCAATGCCTTCTTGCTCATCGACGGGGCGTGCAAGCTCGGCGGCGATGGAGGCTGTCGACAGGCCATAGGGTTCGGCCTCGTCATTGGAATAGGCGAAGAAGACCCGGTCGATACCGCACATGCGCATGGCGGCGAAGCACATGGGGCAGGGCTGGCCGCTGGCATAGACCGCGCAACCACCGCGCCGTCCTTCACCACCACGGCGCCGAATGGCCGGCCACCCTCATCGACATTGTCGAAGGCAAGCGCGATGGCTTCGTCCAGAAAACGTTTCGTGTCGCTCATTTTGCCCCTGCGCCTTCCAGAATTTCGATCATCTCCGTGTAGCCGCTGCGTTTTGCGTGCTGCAATGGGGTCACGCCTTCGCGGTCGGCAATGTCGGTGTCTGCGCCGGCGTCGACCAGCAGTTTCACGATCGCCGTATGGTTCGGCCCGCCATCGCCCAGGATCACGGCTTCCAGCAGCGCCGTCCAGCCGAGCTTGTTCACATGGTCGAGATCAACCCCGGCCTCGATCAGCGTGCGTACGGTCTCCACATGGCCGCGGTCGGCTGCCGGGATGAGCGCTGTTCCACCGAAGCGGTTGGTGCTTTCAAGGTCTGCGCCGTTGTCGAGCGTCAGGCGCAGAATATCCTCATAGCCGCGTGCGCCAGCCAGCAGATAGGGGCTGTCCTCGATCCCGTCCTTCGCATTGACGTCAGCACCCGCCTCGATCAGAAGGCGCGCGGCCTCCCCCTGGTTTGCCTGCACGGCGGCCATGAGGGCGGTTCTCTTGCGCGCGTCACGCTCATCGACGGCAGCGCCGTTTTGAAGCGCGCTCTCCAGTGCAGCGATGTCGCCACTTTCTGCAGCGGTGATGAGGGGCGTTTGTGCAAAAGCACCGGTTTGAAAGGCGGCGGCCATCAGGGCTGCTGCCACGAGGCGGAGAAACCGCCGGCCGGATTGTGCGCGCAATACATTCATTCAGGTCTCCCGATCTGCTGGTCGGGGAAGACCTTAGTCCATCAATTGTGACGAAGTTTGGAGCGCGCGGTGCGCCTATTCGCTCACTGCGCCGACGACCGGGTTGTTGCTCTCGCGCAGGCTCACCCAACGGCCGGTATGCGTGCTGGCCTGACGCTTGAGATAGCTATAGCCGGTGGAGCTCCACAGCTTCACGCTGTTGTTGAGGTTGTCGAGAACGAAGTCCCCGCGATCCGTGCGCACGGTCAAGACCGCATGGCCTTCGCCATTGGGCTTGCGCACCACGGTGATCAGAAGGTTGGAGAGCGAAATGCCGGCCCGTTTCAGAGCGCGGCGCTTCTCGAGCACATAGTCCTCGCAGTCGCCAACGCCGGTAGAAGGGTAGGTCCACACTTCTTCCTGGCCATAGATATCGATGTCGTTCATCGGCTCGATGGCGTTGTTCACCGCAGTGTTGATCTCGGTCAGGGTTTTCCAGAGCGTTTTGGTCATGTGCACCGGCCCCTGATCGCGCATGCGGATCGAGCATTCGACCGGGTTGGCCTTGCAGAACTCGTAATGACCGATGGGCTGAGAGGTCAGTCCGCCGGTTTCCATCAGATTCATCGCTCCGGCCGGCGCAATCATGCCCCCTGCCAGAAAAAGGCTCGCAAGAACCCCACTGCGGAATCCCCCCCGCAAAGCAGCCATCATGGCGCTCCCCGCTCGTTTCAATCGTTAACGAAACGTTAAGGATGATGGGGTGTCGGTGTCAATCAGCAGAGCGGCAATCTTACCAGCTATGGTTACCAGCGGTGCTTCTGGCCACCGGCTTTGGCGCTTCCTGTTGCGCAAATGCCATTGCCGCAGGGGATGATCTGCGCCCGACACTGAAGCTTTTCAGCGTCGGGCGATAATTGTCATGGCTGGCGGGTCGAGACTGGTGGGCCGAGACTGGCAGGTCAGGACGCGCTGTTGGAGCCTGTGGCCGGCTTGCGGCTGCGGGCGGCCGGCTTTTTCGCCGTCCCGGCGCGTGGTTTCGCCGGTGCGGCTTCGGCTGCTGCCGGCTTTGCGGTCTTCAATCCGCCGGCCGGGTTGCTGCGCATAAAGTCGAGAATGCGCGGCGCGATTTCGGAGCGGAAACGCGAGCCGTTGAAGACGCCGTAATGGCCAACGGCGGGCTGCATGTAGTGATGACGCATGTCGTCGGGAATGTTGACGCACAGATCATGCGCGGCCTTCGTCTGGCCGACGCCGGAAATATCGTCATTCTCGCCTTCCACCGTCAGAAGCGCCACGCGCTTGATGGCGGAAGGGTCGACCAGTTCGCCGCGATGGCGCATCTGGCCGCGCGGCAGGTCGTGCCGGATGAACACGGTCTCCACAGTCTGCAGGTAGAACTCGGCCGTCAGGTCCATCACCGCCAGATATTCGTCATAGAAGTCGCGGTGCTTCTCCGCGGAATCGCCATCGTTCTTCACCAGATGCATGAAGAAGTCCTTGTGCGCCGTGATGTGGCGATCAAGGTTCATGCTCATGAAGCCGGAAAGCTGCAGGAAGCCCGGATAGACCTGACGCATGAAGCCCGGATTGGGCCACGGAACCGGCATGATGACATTGTCGCGGAACCACGAAATGTCCTTCTCCTCGGCCAGCTCGTTCACGGCGGTCGGGTTCTTGCGGGTGTCGATGGGGCCGCCCATCAGGGTCATGCTGGCGGGCACGGTCTTTGCGCCGCGCGCCTCCATGATGGCGATAGCGGCAAGCACCGGCACCGAGGGCTGGCACACGGCCATCACATGCGTGTCCAGACCCATCTGCTCAAAGATGTCGATCAGATAGTCGATATAGTCGTCGAGATCGAAAGAACCGTCGGCCAGCGGCACCATGCGCGCGTCCGACCAGTCGGTGATGTAGACATCGGCATAGGGCAGCATGGTCTCCACCGTGCCGCGCAGCAGCGTGGCGTAGTGGCCGGACATGGGCGCGACCATCAGGATCTTCGGGCCGGCATGCGCGCCTTCGGGCAGGTCACGCTTGAAGCGGATGACGTCACAGAACGGGCGCGACCAGACGATCTGCTCGTTGACGGCCACTTTCACGCCGTTGACGCTGGTTTCCTTCAAGCCGAATTCAGGCTTGGTGTAGCGGCGTGTGCTGCGCTCGAAGACCTCGGCAGCGGCGGCGACGCTGCGTCCGAAATAGGTCTTGGCGACCGGGTTCATGGGGTTGCTGTAAAAAAGCCGAACGGCGTCGGCATAGGCCCGCGCCGGCTGCAGCGCGGCGTGGTTGAATTCATAAAGCTGATAATACATTGCTAGGTTTCCTGGGAGGACCTTCGCTATGGCCAGGCCGCCAGGGGAAGTGGATATGTGACGGCGAAGCCTTGGTCGTTTGCATGCCAATCAGAGTAAACGACTTTTGCTGCGTTGCAATAGAAGCGCGCGTTTCCGATTTTTCGGAGAGGGGATGTTTCATCAACTGTATGATTCTAAAAGAGAAAATAAGACAGCGAGTCAAGCGTTGCTGTTGCGGCGCAGCATGAGAAGGCGGCTTTCCGGCGAAACATCGGGCGGGATTTCGATCAGAAAGCGCTCTTTCAGTGCTTCGGGCGCTGCATTCAGAGGCCATTCGGCAAAGCCGTGACGTTCGTAGAATGGCGCGTTGAAGGGCACGTCGCGAAACGTGCTGAGCGACACACCTTCGAGGCCGAGCGCCCGGCTCTCATCAATCACGGTCCGAAGCAGCCGCCCGCCAAGCCCACGGCGTCCGTGTTCGGGCGCAACGGACAGCTCTTCGACATGGAGAAATGCGTCGATGGGGCTGGTGATGACAAAGCCCACCGGGCCGTCTGCCACATGAACCGCCACGAATGTGCGGCGCTGCGCGGCGAGCCTGTCAAAGGCGTCTGCTTCCATCGCCGGTGTGGCGGCGAGATCCGCGTGCCCGTGTTCGGTAAAAAGCTGCGCAGCGCGCACCTCAACGGCCGGTAGATGCTGCGCATCGGCCGGCCGGTAAGGGCGGATCACATAGTCCTGAACTGCGGTTGCCGTGGGCCTGTCCTCGCGGTTTCGGAGATTATTCCGCGCCCTCGACAAGCACCATGTCGGCATCGGCCACCGTGTTGCGGATGGCTTTCGCCGCCTGGTATTCGGGCGAGTTGTAGCAATCATGTGCGGCCTGCAGCGAGGGAAACTCGATCACCACATTGCGTCCGCGTCCGGTGCCTTCCAGTCCTTCCCATTCGCCGCCGCGCGCCAGAAAGCGCGCGCCGAACTTCTCGAAGGCCGGTTTGGCCGTGGCCACATAGTCCTTGTAGCGCTCGGGGTCGCGCACATCGACATGGGCAATCCAGTATCCCTTGGGCTCCTTGGGCTCCTTGGGCTCGTTGGGCATGGTTCCTCCTCCCTTGCTTGGTTCCTGCCTGTTCTGTCAGGCTGCCGCCATCTCGTTGAGAATGGCTTCTGCCGCAGCCTTTGGATCTTGTGCCGCCACGATGGGGCGCGCAACCACCAGATGCGTGCTGCCGGCGCGGATGGCGTCGCCTGGCGTCATGACGCGTTTCTGGTCGCCATGGTCGCTGCCGGCCGGCCGGATGCCGGGCGTCACCAGCGCCATGTCAGGGCCGGCCACGCCGCGCATTTCCTCCACCTCGGTCGGGGCGCAGACAATGCCGCCCATGCCGGCCTCGCGGGCCTGGGCAACGCGCTTTGCCACCAGTTCACGGGCGGTAAGCGCATAGCCCGCATCGTTCAGGTCGGCATCGTCCATGGAGGTGAGAACGGTCACGCCGAGCAGGGTCAGGCCGGAGCCTTCGGCTGCCTTGACCGCAGCGCGCATCGCCTTGGGGTAGGCGTGGATGGTGAGCATGGTCATGCCCATCCGCGCGATGTTCTCGACGCCCTTGGCCACCGTGTTGTCGATGTCGAGCAGTTTCATGTCGAGGAAGATCTTCTTGCCGGAGCCGGCCAGCTCACGCGCGAAGCTCAGGCCGCCGGCAAAGGCGAGCTGATGCCCGATCTTGTAGAAGGACACCGTGTCGCCCAGCGCGGCGACCACGCGGTCCGCCTCGGTCAGGGTCGGTACATCGAGGCCCACGATCAGGCGGTCGCGAATATCGTTGGTCATGGTCAGGCTCCCACACGGGTTGAGGTCAGTTTGGCACGTTCGATCAGTCCGCGACAGACGGCTTCCATCATGCCCCGTGTGCGCTCGTCCCTGAAGCTGCCATCGGTGTCGAAGGCATCCTGTGCGCGGGCAACGGAGCATTGAGGGGTGATGATGTCGGCCTTGCAGTTCATCAGCACGGCGCGCAGGTGATAGAGCCCGCGAATGCCGGCGAAATTGCCGTCGGAAGAAGAGCAGAGCGCGACGGGCTTGCCGGCCCAAGGGCGCAGGGGCTTGCCATTGTCCCTGGAGAGGCGGCTTACCCAGTCGATCGTGTTCTTGAGCAGAGGTGGAATGGAAGCGTTGTATTCGGGGCTGGCGATCAGCACTGCGTCATGCGCGGCGATCAGCCGGCCGAGCCGGTACACATTCTCGGGAATGCCTTTCTCCCGCTCCAGATCCTCGTCCATGATCGGCAGCGGATAATCCACCAGCGATATGCGCGTGACCTCCGCACCCTGCTGCGCGAGTTCCTTCATGGCTGCGTCGGCGGTCTGGCCGCTATAGGCGCCCGTGCGGATCGATCCTGCAAAGACAAGGATTTTGGGGGTCATCGGCGAATGCTCCTCTGTTTGCGAAGAGCCGTATAAGCAATGAACTTTTCAATCAATGGAATATGCGTGTGGAAGACCGCCACCGGCGGCAGATGTGAAAAGGAGCCGACAAGCGGCTCCTGAAGACGTTTTTGCTGGTGGTTCACCGGCCCGTTCAATCCGGGGCTCGATCTAGTGCTTTCCCCGGCGATAGACCCAGAGCTGTGTCGGGGGGATGTTGCGCAGCACGAAATCGAAATGCTCGACCGTGTAATTGCCCTGGCCCGCCGGAATGGGGGATTTGGGGCCGTAGGTGAGTTGCACCACCGGACGTCCCTCGGGAATGAGGTCGAGAAGGGAATCCATATAGGCAACGCGCTCTTCAACGGGGAAGTTGAGCAGCGGTACGCCGGACACCACGCTGTCGAACAGTTTGGGCGTCTTTTCGCCCAGCGCCTTTTCCAGCGTGTTGCGGATATCGAAGGCGTTGCCCTCGATCACGTTCACGCCCGGATAGGTTTCGCGCAGATGGGTCACGAAATCCGGGGAGTACTCAACGGCGTAAAGGTTCTGCGGGTCGACGCCATGGGCGAGGATCGCCTTGGTGATGACGCCGGTTCCGGGGCCTGCCTCGAGAACCGGTAACCCGGATTTGGTGTCGATGACCGATGCCATCCGCCGGGCGGTGACACTGCTTGTGGGCATGATGGCGCCGACAGCCTTGGGCTGGTCAATCCAGCCGCGAAAGAAGCGCAGTTCTTCCCCAAAACGGTCTGCGATCGCTTTGCGCACACCTTGCCCTTTGCTCATCGTACCGCCATCCTCCTTCAAAACCCCGTTATAAAATCATTTTTATTGCGGGAAGTATCCCGCCATTCCGCAGATCGGGCCGAACAGCCCGATCCAGTCCAATAGCCCAATGCAGTCCAATTGCACCGTGCGGCTATTCTCCGAAGGATTCGAAGAAGTCCTTCATACGTGAAAAGAAGCCTGCCGACTGCGGGCTATTTTCCTTTGAAGAAATTTTCTCGAACTCTTCAAGAAGCTCACGCTGTTTTTTCGTGAGGTTTTGCGGCGTTTCTACGGCCACCTGAATGTAAAGATCGCCAACCTTGGTCTGTCGCAGCACGGGCATGCCCTTGCCGCTGAGGCGGAACTGGCGGCCGTTCTGGGTGCCTTCGGGCACTTTGACACGGGCCTGCGTTCCATCCAGCGTGGTGACCTCGAAAGAGCCGCCGAGTGCTGCCGTGGTCATCGAGATGGGCACCTTGCAGTAAAGGTCGGCGCCGTCGCGCTGGAAAAACTCGTGTGGTTTGACCGACAGGAAGATGTAGAGGTCGCCGGGCGGTCCGCCGCGCAGACCGGCCTCGCCCTCGCCGGCAAGGCGAATGCGCGTGCCGTCTTCGATGCCGGCCGGGATGTTGACCGAGAGCGAGCGCTCTTCGGCCACGCGGCCCTGTCCGGAGCACTTCTGGCAGGGGTCGGAAATGGTTTCGCCACGCCCCTGACACTGCGGGCAGGTGCGTTCGACGGAGAAGAAGCCCTGTGCCGCGCGCACACGGCCCGAGCCATGGCACATCTGACACTGGGTCGGAGACGTGCCGGGCTTTGCGCCGGTGCCGGCGCAGTCGTCACAGGCCACGGCGGTTGGCACGCGGATCTGCCCGGTCTTGCCGGCGAACGCCTCTTCCAGCGTGATTTCCATGTTGAAGCGCAGGTCTGCGCCATGCTGGCGACCGCCACGGCGCCGCCCGCCGCCCATCATGTCGCCGAAAATGTCTTCGAAGATATCGGCGAAACCGCCGCCACCGCCGCCGAAGCCACCGCGTCCACCCATGCCGCCATTTTCAAAAGCGGCATGGCCGAACTGATCGTAAGCCGCACGCTTCTGCGGATCACGCAGCGTTTCGTAGGCTTCGTTGACTTCCTTGAACTTCTCTTCCGCCTCGCCATCGCCAGGGTTGCGGTCCGGATGGTACCGCATGGCGAGTTTGCGAAAGGCGCTTTTAAGTTCCTTCTCGTCGGCGTTTCTCGACACGCTGAGCGTCTCGTAAAAATCTGCCTTCATCAATGAGAGTCCCGCATAATCTGTTTGGAGCGAACACTGTTCCCCCGATCAGTGCCCGTTATTTAGGTATTCGCGACAGCGAATGCCATAGTTTGCGGCAGATTGCCAGCGGCACGGGGCGTCACACGCCATGCGCGCAGGCATCCGGAACTCCGTCAGGCTGCAGCCACGTTCGTGCGCGGCTTCTGCCGACCGAGGCCGGCAGCATTCAGCAGATATCCAGAAAGCACATTTTCGAAGAAGCGGAACGACGCCATGGCGACAAAAATCGTCAGAAGCATCACCGCGCCCGTATAGGCGAAAAACAGAGGGACCGAGGGCGACTGGATGTAGTGCCCCCAGATGAAGGAGAAGAAAATGCTCTCCGTTACCGGGTGCCACAGATAGACGCCGAAGGAAACGGCCGCTGCCGGGCGCAGGAAGGCGGGATAGGTGTAGCCATCGGGATTGTTGCGCTCCACGACGCCAGCCAGAAACACGGCAACCGCCAGGAGCAGAAGCGTCACATAGATGTCGAGCCGGAGCGCCATGGAGGTGCAGGCGAGCAGGATTGCGACCCAGGCGGGCCAGCGGGCCGACACGGTCAGCGCGGAGCGCCTCACGAGCACGGCAAGAAGCGCGCCCAGCACGAAATCGGCAAAGGTGCGGTAAGCGCCCCATGTGTCTGCCTGAACCCAGCTCTCGAAGGGCATGACGCCCGTGCGCACCATTACTTCCAGAATGGCGTAGCAGGCGAACAGGAGGCCGAACAGGCCCGTGAGCCCGCCACGGCGATAGGCCACGATGATGACGGGCAGGAGAAGATAGGCAAACCACTCCGCGGAGAGAGACCAGGAGACGAAATTGAAGGTGAGATGGTCTTCCACGCCCCAGGCCTGGATCAGCAGCAGGTTGGCGGGAAGGGCGCTCCAGTCAAAAAGGGCGGCTTCGCCACCGGTGCGCAGCACGCCAAGCGAAACCAGAAGGCCGATAAAGACGAAGTAGGACAGCGTCGCCAGATGAAGCGGGTAAAGACGTATCAGCCGCTTGTAGAGATAGACGCCATAGCTTCGGGCATCGCGCACCTGATCGCCATAGCGCGAGAAGATGAGAAAGCCGGATATGATGAAAAACATGTCGAGCAGTGGCCGCAGCGCTTCCAGCTCGTTTTTCACCTGAAGCCCTTCGCCGGGCGCGAAGTGGCCGAAGTGGTAAAGCATGATCAGAAGCGCTGCCGCAAAGCGCCAGATCTCATAAAGTCGATAGCGGATCATGAGCCCCCCGGCCAATCCAACAGATATTCTCGATCGCCCTGTGTCCGTTCGGACGCATAAAGGGCGATCCAAGTTATTGATCGAGCATCGGAATAACCCGAAAACCGGATGCCGATTCTCGGTCCCACGCTCTAGTTTGCCGGCAATCTTATTGGGGGGATTCTTTAAAAGGCATGAAAAAAGCCCGGGGCGAAAACCCCGGGCTTTTCAGATTCACTGCCTGAGCGATCAGGCCGACTTCTTGTCGTCTTCGTCGATCTCTTCGAAATCGGCGTCAACGACATCGTCGCCGGAAGCCTTGGCGTCAGCCGCTGCGTCTGCCTCGGCAGCTTCGGTCTGGCTGGCCTCGTACATGGCCTGACCAAGCTTCATGGAAGCTTCGGCGAGGGTGTTGGTCTTCGCCTTGATGTCCTCGGCGTCGTCGCCCTCGACGGCCGTCTTCAGGTCGGCAAGCGCGTCTTCGATGGCCTTCTTCTCTTCCTCGGAGACCTTGTCGCCATATTCGCCAAGCGACTTCTCCGTGGAGTGGATGAGGGCCTCGGCCTGGTTCTTGGCTTCGACCGCCTCGCGGCGCTTCTTGTCGGCCTCGGCGTTGGACTCGGCGTCCTTCACCATGTTGTCGATCTCATCGTCGCTGAGACCGCCGGAAGCCTGAATGCGGATCGCCTGCTCCTTGCCGGTGCCCTTGTCCTTCGCGGACACGTTCACGATGCCGTTGGCGTCGATGTCGAACGTGACCTCGATCTGCGGCACGCCGCGCGGTGCGGGCGGAAGACCGGTCAGGTCGAAGCGGCCAAGGCTCTTGTTGTCCGCAGCCATTTCGCGCTCACCCTGGAACACGTTGATGGTCACGGCATTCTGATTGTCCTCGGCGGTCGAGAAGACCTGGCTCTTCTTGGTCGGGATCGTCGTGTTGCGGTCGATCAGGCGCGTGAACACGCCACCGAGCGTCTCGATGCCCAGCGAAAGCGGGGTCACGTCGAGCAGCAGAACGTCCTTCACGTCACCCTGCAGAACACCGGCCTGAATGGCAGCGCCCATGGCGACCACTTCGTCCGGGTTCACACCCTTGTGCGGGTCCTTGCCGAAGAAGGCCTTCACGGTCTCCTGAACCTTCGGCATGCGGGTCATGCCGCCGACCAGAACCACTTCGTCGATCTCGCCAGCGTTGAGGCCGGCATCCTTCAGAGCGGCCTTACAGGGCTCGACCGTGCGCTTCACGAGGTCCTCGACGAGGCTCTCGAACTTGGCGCGGGTCAGCTTCATGGTCAGGTGCTTCGGACCCGACTGGTCGGCCGTGATGAAGGGCAGGTTGATTTCGGTCTGCGAAGCGGACGACAGCTCGATCTTGGCCTTCTCGGCAGCTTCCTTCAGGCGCTGCAGGGCAAGCTTGTCCTGCTGCAGGTCGATGCCCTGCTCTTTCTTGAACTCAGCCGCCAGGTACTCGACCAGACGCATGTCGAAGTCTTCACCGCCGAGGAAGGTGTCGCCATTGGTGGACTTCACCTCGAACACGCCGTCACCGATCTCGAGGATCGAGACGTCGAACGTGCCGCCGCCAAGGTCGTAAACGGCGATGGTCTTGCCGTCTTTCTTGTCGAGACCATAGGCAAGCGCAGCAGCGGTGGGCTCGTTGATGATGCGCAGGACTTCAAGACCAGCGATCTTGCCGGCGTCCTTGGTGGCCTGACGCTGGGCGTCGTTGAAGTATGCGGGCACGGTGATGACGGCCTGCTCGACCTTCTCGCCGAGATAGGACTCAGCCGTTTCCTTCATCTTCTGAAGGGTCATCGCCGAGATCTGCGAAGGCGAATAGCTCTCGCCATGGGCTTCAACCCATGCATCGCCATTGTCAGCTTTGACGATCTTGTAGGGGACCAGCTTCTTGTCCTTCTCGACCGTGGGGTCGGAGAAGCGACGGCCGATCAGGCGCTTGATCGCGAAAAGGGTGTTTTCCGGGTTGGTGACAGCCTGACGCTTGGCCGGCTGGCCGACGAGACGCTCGCCCGAATCCGTGAATGCCACGATGGACGGGGTGGTGCGTGCACCTTCCGCGTTCTCAATAACCTTCGCGTCCTTGCCATCCATGACGGCGACGCAGGAATTGGTCGTTCCGAGGTCGATACCGATTACTTTTGCCATATCTTCTCTCCGCAAAGCAGACTGTCAGGACCCATTCCGGCGTTCCAGATGACAGCCCCTGTTCACACGAAATTGCCGCAGCAGCGCCTCAGGACGAAACGCGCCAAACGGCTTCGTGGCGTATATAAGAATGGGATTTTTCAAGCGCAAGGCGGGATTTGCCCCGATTTGGCTTCGAAAGCGGGGTTCGGAGGCCGCGACCGGCGCTCTGACGCTTGCCCCGCGCGGCGTTGATGATGAAACGGAACGCTTCGGACTTTGAGGAAAAGTCAATTTGATCGGCTGCCGCTGATGTGAGAGCGGGTCGCCGAGGGGGGATTTGGCTCAGGCGATAACCGCCGATCAAACTGACATCCGGGAAAATAATGGTCCGAAGATTCGTGTTCTGGGGGCTCGTTGTGTCGTTCCTGCTCCAGGCAGGCTGTATCTGGGAGAACGAAGAAAAGAAGGCTGGCGCGAAGAGAGCACCGATCAGGCTGCCGGTCGCCATGGCGGTCAGGGCGGCGCAGAAGCCCGCCGCCGTGGAGGACGCCCTTGTGGCAATCAATCGCCTTGCGGAGCGCACCTGTCTGGCCACCGCCATCTACTACGAGGCGCGGGGAGAAACGGTGAGCGGGCAGAAGGCCGTCGCGATGGTGATCTTCAACAGAAGCAGGTCGCCTGCATATCCGCCCAGCATTTGTGGCGTGGTCTTTCAGAATGCGCGCTGGCGCAATCGCTGCCAGTTTTCATTCGCCTGCACAGGCATTTCACTGGTGCCGAAAGATGCCGAAGCCTGGCAGCTCGCATTCAGGATCGCCAAGGCCCGATACTCCTGCGCACCCGAATGCAACAATTACACGCTGGTCGACAAAACCAACTATCTGGCCGTCGACGCCACGCATTACTATGCCAATTATGTCAGCCCCAAATGGGCTAAACAGATGCACAGGCATGGCCAGATCGGGCGACACATCTTCCTGTCGCCCCGGTCCGCCGACGGAGTCTGAAAGTGCCGCCGCACCCTGCGGCAGCGGCTTCTGCTAGACTGTCTCCCAGCCATCATGGGTGGCGGCGCGATAGATGGCGTCTATGAGTTTCTGGTTCTTCGCCGAATCCTCGAGCGTGAAGATCGCCGCCTCTTCGCCCCGCGCCGCCCGCGCGATGGCTTCCGCCTGCAGACGGTACTGCCGGGCGCGGGGAAAACGGTGGACGCTGGCGCTGTTGTGATCGGCGCTGAACACGGTAACGCGGGTATCGCCATAGTCCGGGGTGTTGAAGGGGGCGTTGACCTCGATGAACCCCTTGTCGCCATGGAACACCATCGACTGTCTGAGCGCCATCTGCGTCGAGACGTAGAAGGTCAGTTCGAAGTTGCCGAAATCGGCCTTGGCGCTGGCGTAGATGTCGGTGCCGAAATTCGGGTCGCGCTCCACCATCGCCTGCACGCGCTGCGGCTCGCTGCCGGTTGCAAAGCGGGTGGTGACCGTGGGGTAGACGCCAATGTCGGGCAGGCCGCCACCGCCAAGCTCCGGCTTGTTGCGCATGTTGTCGGGGTCGACATTGTGATAGCAGAACACGCCCTGCACATGCCGCAGCCGGCCGATGGCGCCTTCGGCGATCAGGTCACGCACCTTGTGCCATTGCGGGTGGTAGGTGACCATGAAAGCTTCCGAGACGATGACATTGTTCCGGTCGCGCGCCTCGATGACGCGGGCAATGTCCTTTGCATCGAGCGCCAGCGGCTTTTCGACCAGCACGTGCTTGCCGGCGTCGGCCGCCCTGATGGCCCAGTCCACATGATCGGAGGTCGGCAGCGGGATGTAGACGCCGTCCACATCCGGCGAGGCGAGAAGCGCGTCGTAGGACGAGAAGGTGTGCGGAACGCCGAAGCGCGCAGCCAGCGCCTTCGCTTTGGCCTCATCGCGGCTGGCAATCGCCGTCACCACGCCGTTTTCGGCATCCTGGATCTGCGGAATAACCTGCTCGCGACCGATCTTGGCCGTCGAAAGAACGCCCCAACGGAACATGGATTCTCCTCCTGAATTTGGCGCAGGCAATCACATAGTTCGGGGAAAGAAAACCGATAAGGTTTTCCGACTCTTTTTGTTCTGCTAATGTTCCGCAAACAGTCTTGGAGACACCCATGCCTGCAGATGAGCCGGTTCACCTGGTGGAAGATGGAGAAACCGGAGATCGCTTTCTGATCTACGACGGTGAAAAGGGGCTGCGGCTCGATATCCGTTATGAAGCTGAAACGCTCTGGATGACGCAGGAGCAGATCGCCCGGCTTTTCGGACGTGAGCGAAGCGTCATCACCAAGCACATTTCAAATGTTCTGGATGAGGGGGAACTGGACGAAGAGAGTTCTGTGCAAAAAATGCACACAACCTCCGGGCGCCCGCCGCTACTTTACAATCTCGATATGATCATCTCTGTTGGCTACCGGGTCTCGTCCGCGCAGGCCACCCTGTTCCGCCGCTGGGCCACCGGGATTCTGGTTCAGTTCGCGCGCAAGGGCTTCGTTGTGGATGCCGTGCGCCTGAAGCAGGAAAGCAACCGGGATCGCATCGCGGAACTGCGGGAGATCATCCGGGACATTCGTTCTGATGAGGCGAATGTTTATCGGGAACTGCAGCGCATCTGCGCCCTGTGCCAGGACTATGACGGGCGTTCAGCAAGCGCGCAGAGCTTCTTTCAGCAGACGCAGGCAAAGCTGATTTATGCCGTCGTTTCGCAGACGCCATCAGAACTGGTGCAGGCGCGCGCCAACCACCAGTTCGAGAATATGGGCTTGCAAAGCTGGCCCGGCGACGCAATCCGAAAACGGGATGTGACTGTTTCCAAGAACTATCTGGCCGAAGCGGAGCTCCGCGAACTCAATCGCCTGACCACGATCCTTCTCGACATATTCGAAGATCAGGCGGATCTTGGCCGTCTGGTGGTGATGGACGATGCGACCCGTCTTCTGGAGGCGCAGCTGGTCGGACTTGGACGAACCGTTCTGCGTTCAGGTGGCAGCGTTAGCGCGGAGGCTGCAAAAGAACATGCGCGCAGCGAATACACACGGTATTCCGAACAGCTCAAAATTGAACGCCATAAGAAAGCGGACGAGCACATTTCTGCACTCGTCCGCGAAGCCAAGCGGCTCCCCAAAGGGCGCCGCTGATATGTGATCTAACCGCGCAGCGTGCCGCCGGTCTGCTTGCCGACATTGGCCACGATGCGGCCGGCGATGGCTTCGAGTTCCTCGTCCGTCAGCGTCTTTTCGCGCGGCTGGATCGAGACTTCGATGGCGACCGACTTCTTGTCTTCGCCGAGCGATGCGCCCTCGAAGATGTCGAACACGCGCACGGCGGTCACGAGCTTCTTGTCGGCTGCTGCAGCTGCCCGCTCGATGGTTGCCGCCTCGACCGACCTGTCGACCACGAAGGCGAAATCGCGGCGCACGAGCTGGAAGGGTGAAAGCTCCAGGCGCGGCTTGGTGCGCGTTGCCTTCGCCTTGGGCTCGGGGATCGTGTCGATGAACACCTCGAAACCGCAGATCGGTCCTTCGGCGTCCAGCGCCTCCAGCGTGCGCGGGTGAATCTCACCGAACGTGGCGAGCACGATCTTGGGTCCAAGGCGGATCGTGCCTGAGCGGCCCGGGTGATACCAGTCCGGACCACCGGCCACGATCTGCAACTTGTCGACAGGCGCGCCCGCTGCCTCGAGAGCGGCCAGCGCATCGGCCTTGGCGTCGAACACGCCGACCGCTTCGCTGTTGCCCGACCAGTGACGCCCGGAGCCGTCCATCTTTGCCGTGCCGCGGCGGATGCCGCCGGCAACCCGGCGCTGGCCGGCATAGCTGTCATTCTCATAGGTGCTCGACACCTCGAACAGAGCCACATCGGCAAAGCCGCGCGCTGCATTGCGCTGGGCGGCTGCGATCAGGCCCGGCAGCAGCGAGGGGCGCATGTCCGACATGGCTGCGGCAATCGGGTTGGAGAGCTTGAGCGATGCATCGCCACCACCGAAGAGCTTCGCCTGCGCTTCATCGATGAAGGTCCAGGTCACGGCTTCCATCATGCCGCGCACGGCAAGAGCGCGCCGCGCATTGCGGGTGCGGTTCTGCAGGACGGTGAGGATCTGGCTGTTGACCGCGCCGTGGGAGGAGAGGGGCTCGGGCGCGATCTCGTTCACGCCGTGAATGCGCATCACCTCTTCCACCAGATCGGCCTTGCCGTCGATGTCCGGCCGCCAGGACGGCACGGAAACCTCAAGCACGTCGCTCTCGCCCGTGGAGGCGAAGCCGAGACGCTGGAGAATGTCCTTGCTCTCGGCACTCGACACATTGAGACCGGTCAGGCGCTTCACCTCGCTCACCGGGAAGGTGATGCTGCGCGGCTCGTAGCCCTGATAGCCGACCACGCGGCTTTCGCTCGGCTCGCCGCCGCACAGGTCCAGAACGAGCCGGGTGGCGACTTCAAGACCGGGCTCCATCATCTCCGGGTCCACGCCGCGCTCGAAGCGGTAGCGCGCATCGGTGATGATGCCGAGATCGCGGCCGGTGCGGGCGATGTTCATCGCGTCCCAGAGGGCGGATTCGATCAGCACGTCCGTGGTGTTCTCATCGCAGCCCGAGTGCTCGCCGCCCATGATGCCGGCAATCGACTCGACGCCATTGCCATCGGCGATGACGCACATCTCCGGGGTGAGTTTGTACGTGCGCTCGTCAAGCGCCAGAACCGTCTCGCCTTCTTTGGCCCGGCGCACGGTGAGGTCGCCCTTCACCTTGGCGGCGTCGAAGACGTGGAGCGGGCGGCCAAGATCGAAGGTCACATAGTTGGTGATGTCGACCAGCGCGTTGATCGGGCGCAGGCCAATCGCCGTCAGACGCTGCTGCATCCATTTGGGCGAGGGGCCGTTCTTCACACCGCGCACGAGACGCAGCGCGAAGCCGGGGCAAAGCTCCGGTGCTTCGATGGTCAGCTCGACAGGGCACGCGCCCTTGCCGGCAACCGGCGCAATGGGCGCATCCCTGAGCGTGCCAAGGCCGGCAGCCGCCAGATCGCGGGCAATGCCATGCACGCCGGTGCAGTCGGGACGGTTCGGCGTCAGGCCGATCTCGATCACCGGGTCGTCAAGGTTCGCCCAGCTTGCGAATGAAGTGCCGACGGGGGCGTCTTCGGGCAGGTCGATGATGCCGTTGTGCTCGTCCGACATCTGCAGCTCGCGTTCCGAGCACATCATGCCGTGGCTTTCCACGCCGCGGATCTTGCCGACGGAGAGCGTCACGTCGATGCCGGGCACATAAGCGCCGGGCGCCGCGAACGCGCCGATAAGGCCCGCACGCGCATTGGGCGCGCCGCAGACCACCTGAACCGGCTTGCCGTCGCCCGTGTCGACGGAAAGAACCCGCAGCCGGTCGGCATCGGGATGCTGCTCGGCCGTCAGAATCTTCGCGATCACGAACGGCTTCAGCGACGCCTTGTCGTCCACCTCTTCGACCTCAAGGCCGATCATGGTGAGCTTCTCGACGATCTCGTCGAGCGTGGCGTCGGTCTCAAGGTGCTCCTTGAGCCAGGAGAGCGTGAATTTCATGGCATCATTCCTTCGGGTCTTGCCGTTCCAGGATTTTCACCAGCCGGAACCGCTCGCAAACCAGTTTCATATCGGGGCTGAAGCCGCCATTTCGCTGGAAATAGGCCTCATGTCCCTCACGCCAGCATGTCAGCGAGAGGTCTCCCTCGCCTTCGGCGCGTGCAAAATCTTCGTCCACTTCGCTAAAGGCGCGAATGGTGATCTCTACCGTCTCGATTACGGCAGCAGGGCGTCCCTTGCCGTCAAGGACGATATCCTGCCGCCCAACCTGCGGCATTGGCTCGCCGCCGGCCTCGAAGTCGCTCAAGGCCCCGCAGGTCGCCGTCTTGCGTCCGGCAAGCACCAGCTCCAGCAGTTCATCTGCCAGCGCCGGGCTGTCGCCGAACGCGAAACGGATCGTCTCGCCATGGCCTTGAGACAAACTCATCAGGCGCTCAATCCGCCGAAAAGCGTCGGCAGGTCGAGCGGGCGGAAGCCGTAATGCTCCAGCCAGCGCACATCCGCGTCGAAATAATCGCGCAGGTCAGGCATGCCGTATTTCAGCGTGGCGATACGGTCGATGCCCATGCCCCAGGCAAAGCCCTGATACTCGTCCGGATCGAGACCGCAGGCGCGCAGCACATTGGGGTGCACCATGCCGCAGCCGAGGATCTCCATCCAGTCATTGCCCTCGCCGAAGCGCACTTCGCCCGGCTGCGAGCGGTCGCACTGGATGTCCACTTCCAGGCTTGGCTCGGTGAAGGGGAAGAAGGACGGGCGGAAGCGCATGTTCAGCTGCGGCACCTCGAAGAAGGATTTGCAGAATTCC
Source organism: Nitratireductor sp. GZWM139 (assembly GCF_030068685.1). Taxonomy (NCBI): domain Bacteria; kingdom Pseudomonadati; phylum Pseudomonadota; class Alphaproteobacteria; order Hyphomicrobiales; family Phyllobacteriaceae; genus Nitratireductor; species Nitratireductor sp. GZWM139. The sequence goes on from NZ_JAMQML010000009.1 coordinate 195,557, forward strand.
TGCAGAACCCACTTCATGTTGGCGACATTGGCCGTCTTGTCGATCACCAGCCCTTCGAGCTGGTGGAACATGGGCGAGTGCGTCGCATCCGAATCCTGACGGTAGGTCTTGCCCGGAATGACGATGCGGATCGGCGGTTCCTGGGCTTCCATCGTGTGGATCTGAACCGGCGAGGTGTGCGTGCGCAGGAGCTTGCGCTCACCCTTCTCATCCGGCGGGAAGAAGAAGGTGTCGTGCATCTCGCGGGCCGGATGGCCTTCGGGGAAGTTAAGCGCCGTGAAGTTGTAATAGTCGGTCTCGATGTCCGGACCTTCGGCGATGGCGAAGCCCATATCGGCGAAGATGGCCGTGATCTCGTCGATCACCTGGCTGATCGGGTGGATGCGGCCGCGCTCGGCCGGCGGGCGGCGCACGGGCAGGGTCACATCGACCTTCTCACGCTCCAGCCGGGCATCGATGGCGGCTTCGCGCAGCTCGGTGCGCCTTGTGGTCAGCGCTTCGGTGACGCGCGCCTTGAGACCGTTGATCGCCGGGCCCATCACCTGCCGCTCTTCCGGCGACATGGAGCCGAGCGTCTTCAGCATTTGCGAGACCGAGCCCTTTTTGCCGAGCGTCGCAACGCGCACCGCCTCGATCTCCTGCTCGTCGGCGGCCGTGGCGATCTGCCCGGCGATGGTCTTTTCCAGTTCTTCGAGTTCGCTCATGCCTCGTAGCCCTTTTTGGGTTTGATGTCGTGCTGGCTCATTTCGGCGGGGCTGGCCGCCGCGTTGCCGAGAGCCGTTTTGAGAAACCGTGTCGCTTTCAACACGCGCTTGCCGTCGCTGCCAAGCCCCCTGTGCTCGATTGCGCCGAGAAAGGGGATGAGCGGCGAGAGAAATCGGACGATCCGCCGCAGTGCGTCGCGCACTCCGGAAGGCGGGGCGGCGAAATAGGCGTCGAACGCCGCCTGCGGCGTTTCGGGCTGCTTCGCCTGCATGCAGATCTGCAGAAACAGAAGCCAGACGTCACGCGCCTGCGCCGTGGCAAGCGGCATGGAGGCTTCGGGTTCTTCCTCGAAGTCGACGAAGCCCCAGCGTTCATCGCTGGTGATGAACATGTCGCGCGGGTGAGGACGGCCGTGACACAACCCGCGCCTGTGCGCGTCGTGCAGAGCCCGCGCTGCGTCAACGAGGAGCCTGTCATGGGCCGCGTCTTCGCCGTGGTGCGCCAGCATGGCCAGCTCGTTCTGGGCGATGGGAGCCACATTCGACAGAACGAGCACCCTGTCGTTGCGGAAGAGCAGTTTCGCCGTTGGCAGCCCTGCGGCGCGGAAGGCTTCGAGCTTGCGCGCTTCACGGTCGATGGCGCTCGCCCTGTTCGTTTTAGGTGACGCGCGCAGGAAGGCGGAGGGCATCAGCGGCGTCAGCGCCGTGTGCAGCCATTTGGCCACCGGCACCCGCTCCACATCGTAACGCTTGATCCAGACGGTCTGTCCGTCGAGCACGGCCGAGGAGACGCGCTCGCGCTCACCGGTGATGAGCATGCGCAGCAGTGTCGCCGTCGCTTCCGGCGAAAGAACGTCCTGCTCGTGTCTCGTCTCGTCGTTCATGGTCTTCATCACAAAGAAAAACCCGCGCCAGCCCTGCCAGCGCGGGTTTCCCGAACTAAACCTGATTGCTTCGGGAAGCGCTGGCCTTAGGCGACAGCGCTTTCAAAAGCATTCGGGGTGGTGTCCTTGAGGTACACGAGCGCTTCCTTGGACTTCTTCACCAGAGCGGCGAATGCCTGCGGCTCATGCACGGCCATGTCGGCCAGCACCTTGCGATCGATCTCGATGCCGGCCTTGTTGAGGCCGTCGATGAAGCGGCCATAGGTCAGGCCGTGTTCGCGTGCGCCGGCGTTGATGCGCTGGATCCACAGAGCGCGGAAATTGCGCTTGCGAGCCTTGCGATCGCGGTAGGCGTACTGCATCGACTTTTCGACCGCCTGCTTGGCGATGCGAATGGTGTTCTTGCGACGGCCGTAGAAACCCTTGGCGGCTTTCATGACCTTCTTGTGCTTGGCGTGGGCGGTAACGCCCCTCTTTACGCGTGCCATGACATGATCTCCTTAAATGTGTTCCGGGTTCCTGCGATTACAGGCCGTAGGGCATGAACTTCTTCACGATCTTCGTATCGGGATCGGAAAGAACCATCGTGCCGCGGGCATCGCGGATGAACTTGTTGGAACGCTTGATCATGCCGTGGCGCTTGCCAGCAGCTGCGACTTTCACCTTGCCGGTGGCGGTTACCTTGAACCGCTTCTTGACAGAAGACTTCGTCTTCATCTTGGGCATTTTGCTTCTCCGTTCTTGGCTCACGCCGGTGTGTCGGTGCAAACGGCTCCGCGAGGAGCGCCGGAAATCCGGCGGCGGCCTGAGCCGCATTTCGTCTGCTCGGTTCCCTGCGTGTGCTTTTCAGCATTAAGGACCGCCACGGCATGCCCTGCCGGCCGGTCCAGGAACGCGGCCTTATAGCGGGGGGCGAAAGATTGCGCAACTCCTGATTTGGCCGCGTTGCGGGGCGGGGTTGCGGGGCCGGATCAGTAGAGACGGAACAGAGTGGGCAGCAGCCCGAGATCCTGGACATATTCGACCAGTTCGAAGGCCGGCATGGCCAGAAAGAAGATCAGGCCGTCCCGCAGCGTTCCGTAAAGCCGCTCCGGCAGGATGGTCAGCGTCTTGGGATCGTGAAAGAGCTTCGGGTTCGGGAGGAATGAAGGCACGCGCGCCGCGTAGGCGTCATAGGCGTCGCCGAAGGCGTCGCGCAGGTGGTGTTCTTCGCGACGCGCGGTGATGCTGAGAATGAAAGCGGCCAGAGCGCCGCAGATCAGCGCCGCGATGATGCTGCCGGTCTGCGCGCCCACACCCATCGCGCCGATGGTGGAGAAGACATAGAGCGGATTGCGTGTGATCGAGTAGGGGCCGTCCTGCACCAGCTCCGCCGCCTTGCGCCCGCCGATATAGAGCGTGCACCAGAGCCTGCCCACGATGGCGATGCCGATCAGGCCGAGGCCGGCGATCTCGATGATCTCCTCAACATCGATGCCGAGCGGCTGATAATGCGCCCAGCCGGAATGGAAAAAGAGAACGAAGCCGCACAGCAGAGAGGCAATCAGCCAGAAACTGGCGATGCGCAGGCGCTGGAACTGTCCAAGCGCAATCTGATGAATGGACACGCGAAAACCCCCTAGCAAACCATGTTTATGATTTTGCTAGGGAGGGAATGCGGCATTTTGTGGGGGAAGAGCCGGACAAAGTTCCGGCTTTATCGCGTCGAACGGCCCCGGCCCTTGCGGGCGCAGGCCTGTTACGTGGTGCGGGGCGCCAGAACCATCATCATCTGGCGGCCTTCGAGCTTGGGCTCGGCTTCCACCTTGGCAATCGGCTCGACCTCTTCCTTGACGCGGTTGAGGAGCTTCATGCCGAGTTCCATATGGGCCATTTCGCGGCCACGGAAACGGAGCGTCAGCTTGACCTTGTCGCCAGCCTCGAAGAAACGGCGCACAGCCTTCATCTTCACCTCATAATCATGAGAGTCGATGTTCGGACGCATCTTGATCTCTTTGATCTCGATGGTCTTCTGCTTCTTGCGCGCCTCGGCAGCCTTCTTCTGAGTCTGATATTTCATCCTGCCGAGATCGGTGATCTTGCACACGGGCGGCTTGGCGTTCGCTGCCACCTCAACCAGGTCAAGTCCGGCCTCTTCTGCAAGACGCAGGGCATCTTCCGTGGCGAGCACGCCGCGGTTGTTGCCTTCGTCGTCGATGAGCTGAATCTGGGGAACCCGGATGTCGCGGTTTGCGCGCGGGCCTTCTACTTTCTGAGGCGGCGCTTTGAATGGTCTGCGAATGGTCGTGATCTCCTCGAATTGTTAAATCACTGGGTTTCGGCACTGTTTAGCCGAGGCGTATGTCGTCTCGGCAGGCGAAGTGTCAATAGCATATAAGGTCAAAAGAATCACGTCGCACCTTTTGATTATGCCGGAAACGGTGCGGTTGAAAGAATTTATCCGGGTAAATAAGGAGCCAAACCATGACGGACGCCACCCCCAGCTTCCTGAAGATCGGCGATACGGACATCGCCTATCGCCACCGGACCGGCAGAGCGCCGGGCGTTGTCTGGCTGGGCGGCTACAAGTCCGACATGCTGGGCACCAAGGCCGAGGCGCTTGATGCGTGGGCCGGCGAGGCGGGACACGCCTTCCTGCGGCATGATTACTCGGGCCATGGCGAGTCCGGCGGCGCCTTCCGCGATGGCACCATATCCCTTTGGCTCGAGCAGAGCCTCGGTGTGTTTCGCGCCATGACCGAAGGCCCGCAGATCCTCGTCGGCTCGTCCATGGGCGCATGGATCGCGCTGCGCATGGCGCAGGAACTCAACAGGGCGGGCGAGGGCGACCGGCTGGCCGGTCTTCTTCTTCTTGCGCCCGCGCCCGATTTCACCAGCGTGCTGGTCGAACCGAAGCTTTCGGACGCCAACCGGCGGGATCTGGAAGAGAAGGGCTATATGGAAGAGCCGTCCGAATATTCCGACGAGCCCTATGTTTACACCCGCGCGCTTTTCGAGGACGGCAGGAAGAACCTGGTGCTCGACGGCGTCATCGACACCCATTGCCCGGTGCATATCCTGCAGGGCAAGGCAGATCCCGATGTGCCTTTCGCCCATGCCATGCGGCTGGCCGAGCATCTGCCGGCAGACGATGTCACCATCTCGCTGATCGGCGATGGCGATCACCGGCTTTCCAGACCCCAGGATATCGCGTTGATCTTGCGGTCGCTGGAAGGTTTGATCGAGCGTCCGGTTTAGGCCGATTGCCGGAGCTGGCCGGCGGATACGGAAATAAGTGCAGTAAAAACAGAAGTTTGTCTGTTTCTCGTTTATCAATTCCTTGAAACCTGAAAAACAGCCCCCATCTCGAATTCATGCAACTTCCCGGGGGTTGCATGCTCAAGGAAAGGAACGGGTGATCATGACAAATTCTGCACTTATCCGTCCTGCCTGGACGCCAGCGACGATTGCTCTGATGGTGGTGGGTTTCATGGTTTTCTGGCCGCTCGGCCTCGCCATGCTCGCTTACATTCTGTGGGGTGATCGCCTCGGGGAGTTCAAGAAGGACGTCAACCGCAAGACTGATGAAGTCTTCGCCGGCTGCCGCCGCGCCTCGCGGAGCCAGTCGTTTACCGGCAACGTTGCCTTTGACGACTGGCGCAACAAGGAGCTCGACCGGCTCGCCGAAGAGCGCCGCAAGCTCGACGAGGCGCGTGACGAGTTCGACGAATACATGCGCGAACTGCGCCGCGCCAAGGATCAGGACGAGTTCGATCGTTTTATGAACGAGCGCAACAAGGGCCGCAAATCAGGCCGTGGCAAGTCCGTGCCGGACGTGACCGACGAGGACTGATTTTCCAAAACGGCAGGCATATGACTGGAACGGCATCTCTTTGAGGTGCCGTTTTCTTTGCGCATTTTCGCTCACGAATCGCTTAAACTTTCACCATGGCGCTTGGATTTCTCAACAAAATGATCGGGCTTAAGGTCGCCGCACCGCCGACCGAACGGACGCACCGGGTGGCCGGGCGCGAGCTGCCTTTGCGCATCGTTGAGAATGCGCGCGCCAAGCGCCTGACCCTGCGCATTGAGCCGGGCGGGAGAGGTCTTCGCATCACCGTGCCGCCGGGGCTCTCCCGGTCGCGTGAAGTGGAGGCGTTTCTGGACCGCCACACGGGCTGGCTCGAGGAAAAGCTGAAAAAGCTGCCCGAGCGCCCTGTGGTGCGCGCGGGCATCAAGATCCCGGTGCGTGGTGAGCCGCATATGATCGTGCATGAGACCGGCCGTCGCGGGGCCGCACATGTCGCCACGCGTGATGGCGCGCCGGTGCTGGTCGTCTATGGCGACCCGGAGCACCTGCCCCGCCGTGTCGCCGATTTCCTGAAGCGCGAGGCCAAGCGCGATATCGAGGCACTGGTCGCCCGGCATACGGCCACCATCGACAAGCGCGCCCGCGCGATCCGCTTCCGCGACACCAAAAGCCGCTGGGGTTCCTGCACCTCCGACGGCGTTCTCTCCTTCTCCTGGCGCATCATGATGGCCCCGCCGCTGGTGATCGACTATCTGGTCGCGCACGAGGTCGCGCATCTGCGCGAAATGAACCACGGTCCCCGCTTCTGGAAGCTCTGCAAGGAGCTGTCGCCGGAAACGGATCGCTGCAAGGACTGGCTCAAGCGCAACGGAACCGCATTGCAGGCCATCGGCTTCGAGTGACGGTTGTGTTGGGCTGAGTGCCTTCTGGAGCAGGAGGTTCGCTGTGCTGTTGAGATGGCGGTGCCTGGCACCCTCGCCCTTCGCCTTTCGGCAAGCTCAAGAAGCTCAGGATGAGGGCTACTGTGTGTTCACAGCCTGTGACATCCTCGTGGGACGGGTAGTTGACAGGCGAACACGCGATGCCCTCGCACAGCGCCCACGCAATGCCGGCATCTCAACAGCCCTCATCCTGAGCCTGTCGAAGGGCGAGGGCGAGGGCGCTCGGCGCCGCCACCTCCCCTCGGTTGGCCGCCTGACGCCCCGCATATCCTCGCCTCCAGCCCGCTGGCTCAATCGCGTTGTGCCTCGACTCCGCCGCCTTTTCGTGCGACTTCCCTGACATGACACTCGACGTAAAGATCTGCGGTCTGAAGACCGAGGAAGCGCTGGCTGCCGCGCTGGACGGCGGAGCGAGCCATATCGGCTTCATCTTCTTTGAAAAGAGCCCGCGCCATGTGGAGCCGGATCAGGCCGGACGCCTGCGTGAGGCTGCGCGCGGTCGCGCGGATGTGGTGGCCGTCACGGTCAACGCCGATGACGCGGCGCTCGACGCCATTGTCGCGGCGGCAAAGCCCGATATCCTGCAGCTCCACGGGGCCGAGAGCCCGGAGCGCGTGGCCGAGGTGAAGGCACGGTACGGGCTGCCGGTGATGAAGGCTTTTGCGATCCGCGAGGCAGCCGATCTCGAGAAGATCGCGCCCTATCGCGGCATCGCCGACCGTTTCCTGTTCGACGCCAAGCCGCCGAAGGGATCTGACCTTCCCGGCGGCAATGGTGTATCCTTCGACTGGGAGCTGCTTGCGGCCCTTGACGATGGCGTGGATTACATGCTTTCCGGTGGGCTGAACGCGGCCAATATCGGCGCGGCGCTGAATGCCGCGTCGCCCCGCGCAATTGACATTTCGTCAGGCGTGGAACGTGCGCCCGGTGAGAAAGATCCGGATCTGATACGCAATTTCTTCCGCGCCGTCCGGGCGGCGCGTGAAGGCGATGCGGGTCTGGCATGAGGAGAACACCTTGAACAAACCGGCAGAACCCAATTCCTTCCGGATTGGCCCGGATGATGACGGCATGTTC